>NZ_JACVYG010000179.1:0-2402 GCF_014712245.1 Streptomyces sp. 5-10 | reverse complement strand
CCGGAATGGCGGCCAGCAGCTCGCGTACGGCTCCGCGGTCGGCCACATCGCAGGCGGCCACGGTGACCGACGCCCCGGCCGCCTCCAGCTCGGCCACCAACTCTGCCGCCCCCGGTGCGTCCGGGCCCCTACGGCTGGCCAGCAGCAGATGCTCCACCCCATGCTCAGCCACCAGATGCCGAGCCACCACACCCGCCAACACACCCGACGCCCCCGTCACCAACACCGTCCCACCAGAGACCAACCGCGCAGACGCCTCGGCGGCCGCGGGCTCAGCCATACGAGACAAGCGCGGGACCAGGACGGTCCCGCCCCGCACCGCCAGCTGGGACTCCTCACCAGCGACGAGCGCCCGCACCACCGCATCCGCCGCAGCGCGGCTGATCTCGTGGTCGGGGTCGTGGTCCAGCAGAAGGAATCGGCCGGGATTCTCCGTCTGCACCGACCGCAACAAGCCCCACACCGGAGCCTGCGCCAAACCAGCAACGTCCTCCCCCACCCCAGGGGCAACCGCCCCACAGGTGGCCACCACCAGACGGGACCCGGCCAACCGCTCCTCACCAAGCCACCGCTGCACCGAAGACAGCACAGCGGACAGCGACTCCCGCACCCCGACACCCACGTCCTCACCACCGCTCGTCGAGCAGGACAGCACCACGGTCCCGGGTACCGCCTCGCCCTCATCGAGCGCGCTGATCAACGCGGATACGTCCGCGTAGCGGGCATAAGCCCCGCCCGCACGGACCACCGCCTCACCCAACCCGGCGTCGGGCCCCATGACCGCCCACGAACCCCCAGCAGCAGCTGCCCGGGGAGAGTCCAGAGGTTGCCAGTCCAGCCGGAACAGCGAGTCGTAACGGCTGGTCTGGGCGGCCTGCAGCTGCTCAGCCGAGATCGGCCGCAGAGCCAGCGACTCGATGGACACCACCGGCTGACCCGCCGCGTCCGCCACCTCCAACGCCACAGCGTCCGACCCGGCCCGGGCCAACCGCACCCGCACCACCGACGCACCCGAGGCATGCAACCGCACCCCCGACCACGCAAACGGAACACGCGCCGCACCCGAGGCCGACTCCGCGTCCGGCTGCTGCTCAAGGCCCGCCCACGCAACCGCGTGCAAAACGGCATCCAGCAGTGCCGGATGCACTCCGAATCGCTCCGCCTCACCGACCCGCTCCTGCGGAAGACGGACCTGAGCGAACACCTCCTCACCACATCGCCACACCGCCTCCAACCCCCGAAACGACGGACCATAGCCAAACCCACGCTCAACGAACCCGGCATAAAACCCCTCCGGATCCGACATCACCACCTCAGCGCCCACCGGTGGCCACTGCTCCAACACCACCCCGCCACCAGCAGCAGCCGACTCCCCCGCCGCCAGCAACCCGCTCGCATGAGAGCTCCACACCCCGTCGACCACATCTGGTCGAGACCGCACCTGAACGCTGCGACGGCCGTCCTCTTCTGCCTCACCGACCACAACCTGAAGCTGGACGCCACCCCGCTCCGCAAGGATCAGCGGATCCTGGAGAGTGAACTCCTCCACCACGTCACAGCCCACATGAGCTGCGGCGCTCAGAGCCAACTCGACCAGTGCCGCTCCCGGCACCAGCACCGATCCCAGCACCCGGTGATCAGCCAGCCATGGATGCGTCTCCAGCGACAGGCGCCCCGTCAGGAAGACCCCATCGCCAGCTGGTGGCTCCAGAGCGGCTCCGAGCAGTGGGTGTTCGACGGCTTCCAGGCCGAGGTCGGTGGCGTTGGTTGTTTGGGGCGGGGCCTCGAGCCAGTAGCGCTGCCGTTGGAAGGCGTAAGTGGGCAGGCCCAGGTGAGTCCCCGGCGCGCTGCTGTCACCGAGCGCGGTGGCCCAGTCGATAGACGCGCCGGTGGTGAACTGCCGTGCCAGACAGGTCAGCACGGCATTGACCTCGGGCTGATCCCGGCGCAGGGACGCGATGACCTCCGGCTCGTCGCCGGAACCAGGGTCGTTGTGGTGGGCGAGGCAGTTGTGGGCCATGGCGCTCAGAACGCCATCGGGCCCCAGCTCCACAAACCGTGTCACCTGACCGTGCTCGGCCAGCCACTCCACACCCGGCCCGAACAGCACCGTCTGCCGAACATGACGCACCCAATACTCCGGCGAACACACCTCCTCAGCATCAGCCGGCCGGCCCGTCACATTCGAGACCACCGCAAACCGGGGAGGAGTGAAGGACAGCCCCTCCAGCACCTGACGGAAACCGTCCAGCATCGGCTCCATCAACGCCGAGTGGAACCCATGCCCCACCCGCAGACCCTTCACCTTCCGACCCAGACCACGCCAGTGCTCAGCCACCTGGGCCACCGCAGTCTCCTCACCGGAGACCACCACCTGATCCGGCCCATTAACCGCCGCAACC
>NZ_JACVYG010000178.1:0-2414 GCF_014712245.1 Streptomyces sp. 5-10 | reverse complement strand
TGAGCGTTGGCTGGTGTTGATCTTGTTGCATCACTTGGTGGGGGATCACACGGCGTTGGAGGTGGTGGGCGAGGAGGTTCAGGCGGTGATGGCCGGCGAGGCTGGGCGGTTGCCGGAGCCGGTGCCGTATCGCAATGTGGTGGCGCAGGCGGTGCTGGGTGTCAGCGCCGATGAGCATGAGGCGTTCTTCCGCGAGCTGCTCGCGGGCGTGGATGAGCCCACCGCTCCGTTCGGGTTGATGGACGTCCAAGGTGACGGCTCCGAGATGACCGATGCCCGTATCGAGCTCGATGCCGACGTGGCTCGGCAGATGCGTGTTGTGGCGCGGCGGCTCGGGGTGAGCGTGGCGAGTCTGTGCCACCAGGCGTGGGCGCAGGTCCTGGCGCGGTTGACCGACCGGGAGGACGTGGTCTTCGGCACGGTGTTGTTCGGCCGGATGCACGGTGGCGCGGGTGCGGACCGAGGCATGGGCTTGTTCGTGAACACCTTGCCGGTGCGGATTGCGGTGGGTGAGGACACCGTGGAGGCGGGGGTGCTGCGCACGCATGAGCTCTTGACGCGGTTGTTGCGGCATGAGCATGCGCCGTTGGCGCTGGCGCAGCGGTGCAGTGGTGTGCAGGCGCCGATGCCGTTGTTCACCAGCCTGCTCAACTACCGCCACAGCGCCCTTGACACATCCGGTGCTGCTGAGGAGGTGTGGGGCGAGTTCGAGTTGGTGCACGCCGAGGAACGAACCAACTACCCGCTGGCGCTGTCGGTGGACGACTTCAGCGAGGGTTTCGCCTTGACCGTCCATGCGGATGCGCAGGTGGATGCGGGTCGAGTGTGCGCATTGATGCAGACGGCGCTGTTGGAGTTGGTGGGGGCTTTGCGGTCGGCGCCGGATACGCCGGTGCGGGAGCTGGATGTGCTGCCGGCGTCGGAGCATGAGTTGGTGGTGCGGGGCTGGAATGATACCCGGAGTGACTACGAGGCCGAGACGTGCGTGCACGAGCTGTTCGAGCGCCAGGCGGCACGTACCCCGGAAGCGACTGCCTTGGTGTGTGGCTCTGACTCGCTGTCCTACGCTGAGCTCAACGCCCGGGGGAACCAAGTAGCCCGCCAGCTGAGGGCGTTGGGCGTCGGGCCGGACAGCCGCGTGGCGGTCTGCGCCGAACGCGGTGTTGAGATGGTGATCGGCCAGCTCGGCGTGTGGAAAGCGGGCGGGGCGTATGTGCCGTTGGACCCGGGCTCACCGGCCGGTCGGCTCCGGAACATGCTGCACGACTGTGCTCCGGTAGCGGTTCTCACCGGAGGTCGGCATCTTGGCGACCTGATGGCAGGGTTGCCCGAGGAACTGCCGATTCTGGATCTGACAAACGCATGCGAAGCCCAATCAGACACCAATCTTGACCCTGCCATGGTTCAGGTCAATTCACACCACCTGGCCTATGTCATCTACACCTCCGGGTCGACTGGTGCCCCAAAGGGTGTCATGATCGAACACCGAAACCTGGTGAACTTGGTCCAATGGCACAGTGACACCTTCGCTGTCGTGGCGGGATCGCGTTCGTCAGGCGTTGCTCAGGTGAGTTTTGACGCGGCCGTATGGGAAATGTGGCCGACCCTGTGCGCGGGAGCGACCCTGCACCTTGCCCCAGCGGAAGAATCTGCGACACCCGAGATGCTTCTGACCTGGTGGCGTGACCAGAAGCTGGATGTCAGCTTCCTGCCGACGCCGATCGCGGAACTGACTCTCGCACACGGGGTAGCGGACCTTTCGCTGAGCACGCTGCTGGTCGGCGGCGACCGCCTGCACCGGCCGGTGGCGTCGGACCTGCCCTTCTCATTGATCAACAACTATGGGCCGACGGAGACCACCGTTGTCGCGACGTCCGGTCGAGTGACCGGTACGGAGGAGGTGCCGCATATTGGTCGGCCGATCGCCAATACGCAGGTTTACATTCTGGATGGTCGGGGTCGTCCGGTGCCGGTGGGTGTGGTTGGTGAGTTGTATGTCGGTGGGGCGGGTGTTGCTCGGGGGTATTGGAATCGTCCGGAGTTGACGGCGGAGCGGTTCCTGCGCGATCCGTTCAGCGAGGAACCGGGTGCGCGGATGTACCGGACGGGGGATTTGGGGCGGTGGTTGGAGGATGGGTCGATTGAGTTTGTGGGGCGTAATGACTTCCAGGTGAAGGTGCGGGGTTTCCGTATCGAACTCGGTGAGGTCGAGGCCCGGCTGTTGGAGGTGCCGGGGGTGCGTGAGGCGGTGGTGCTGGCCCGTGAGGATGTCCCGGGGGACAAGCGGTTGGTGGCGTATCTGACCGGGGAGCGGTGTGGGGTGGAGGAGGTGCGGGCGTGTGTGGGGGTGCGGTTGCCGGAGTACATGGTGCCGGCGGCGTTTGTGTGGCTGGATGTGTTGCCGTTGACGGCGA
>NZ_JACVYG010000177.1:0-2521 GCF_014712245.1 Streptomyces sp. 5-10 | reverse complement strand
CTGGACGGGCTGTCGGTGGAGCGGTTCGAGGCTGTGCTGCGGGCGAAGTCGGAGGCGGCGTGGCATCTGCATGAGCTGACGCGCGAGCTGGACCTGACGGCCTTCGTTTTGTTCTCCTCGTTCTCGGGGACGGTGGGTGCCGCTGGGCAGGCCAACTATGCGGCGGCGAACGCGACTTTGGACGCGTTGGCGGAGTGGCGGCGCGGTGCGGGACTCCCGGCCACCTCGGTGGCCTGGGGTCCCTGGGCCGACCACGGCATGGCCGTCAGCAGCGCCGAGGTCAGCCGCACCATCCGGCGCAATGGCATGACCGCGATGGATCCCCGGCTGGCCCTGGCGGCGCTGGAGCGTGCCATCAGCCACCCCGACGCCGCCCTCGCCGTCGTCGACGCCGACTGGGAGCGTTTCGCCGACACCTTCGAGGCCCGGCGGCTGTCCCGGCTGCTCAGCGGCGTCCCGGAGGTCCGGAAGCTGACCGCGACCGCCCGGCCCGGCGACACCGACCCCGCACACACCGAGGAGTCCTCGGCGCTCGTCCGCCGTCTGGAGACCTTGTCCGAGGCCGAACGGCAGCGCACCCTGCTGGAGGTCGTGCGGGCCCATGTGGCCGCCGTACTCGGCCACAGCGGTGTGGACGCCATCGGGCCCGGCCGCGCCTTCATGGAGATCGGCTTCGACTCCCTGACCGCGGTGGGCCTGCGCAACCAGCTCAGCGAGGCCACGGGCGTCCAGCTCCCGGCCACCTTGGTCTTCGACTACCCCACACCGACCGCGCTGGCCGGATATCTGCTCACCGAACTGCTCGGCAGCCATGAGCGGACGGACGGCGCGACCGCGGACGTGGCCACGACCGCGTCCGCCGCGGCGGACGAGCCGATCGCGATCGTCTCGATGAGCTGCCGCTTCCCCGGCGACGTACGCTCCGCCGACGACCTGTGGCGGCTGCTGGCCGCCGGAGAGGACGCGGTATCGGCCTTCCCCACGGACCGTGGCTGGGACCTCGAGGGGCTGTACGACGCGGATCCGGACGCGCTCGGCAAGAGCTACGTACGCGAGGGTGCGTTCCTCTCCGAGGTGAGCGGCTTCGACGCGTCCTTCTTCGGCATCTCGCCACGTGAGGCACTGGCGATGGACCCCCAGCAGCGGCTGCTGCTGGAGACGTCGTGGGAGCTGTGGGAACGGGCCGGAATCGACCCGGAAACGGTGCGCGGCAGCCGTACCGGCGTGTTCATGGGCACCAACGGGCAGGAGTACGTGTCCCTGGTCGACCGGGCCCCGGAGACCACCGAAGGCTATGTGGCCACCGGCAACGCGGCCAGCGTCGTCTCCGGCCGCATCTCCTACACCTTCGGCTTCGAGGGCCCGGCGGTCACGGTGGACACCGCCTGTTCGTCGTCCCTGGTGGCGCTGCACCTGGCCGCGCAGGCGCTGCGACAGGGCGAGTGCTCCCTCGCGCTCGCCGGTGGCGTCTCGGTGATGGTGTCACCGCGTGGCTTCGTGGAGTTCAGCCGTCAGCGGGGCCTGGCGCCGGACGGCCGGTGCAAGCCGTTCGCGGCGGCCGCCGACGGCACGGCCTGGGGCGAGGGCGTGGGCATGCTGCTGCTGGAGCGGCTGTCGGACGCGCGCCGCAACGGCCACCAGGTGCTGGCGGTGGTACGTGGCTCCGCCGTCAACCAGGACGGTGCGAGCAACGGCCTCACCGCGCCCAACGGCCCGTCCCAGCAGCGGGTGATCCGCCAGGCGCTGGCCAACGCCGGGCTCCCGGCCGGACAGGTCGACGTCGTGGAAGCCCACGGGACGGGCACGACGCTGGGCGATCCGATCGAGGCGCAGGCGCTGCTGGCCACGTACGGCCGGGAGCACACCGACGACCAGCCCCTGTGGCTCGGCTCGATCAAGTCCAACATCGGCCATACGCAGGCCGCCGCCGGTGTGGCGGGCCTGATCAAGATGGTGCTGGCCATGCGGCACGGTCTGCTGCCCGGGATGCCCAACGTGGACGAGCCCTCCCCGTACGTGGACTGGTCGCCCGGCACCGTCCAGCTGCTGACCGACGCCACGCCGTGGCCCGAGACCGGTCGGCCGCGGCGGGCGGGCGTGTCCTCCTTCGGCGTCAGCGGCACCAACGCGCACGTCATCCTCGAGCAGGCGCCTGCGCCGCGACCGGTGCCCGGGCGGCCCGCCGTGGACGAGCCCGCCGGCGGCCTGGGGCGGCTGCCCGTCACTCCCTGGCTGGTCTCGGGCAAGTCCGAGGCCGCGCTGCGGACACAGGCGGACCGGCTGCTGGCGCATGTGCGCGAGCGAGCGGAGCTTTCGGCCGATGACATCGGCCTGTCGTTGGCGACCACGCGCAGTGCGTTCGAGCACCGTGCGGTGGTGCTGGCCGGGGACCGGGACGGTCTGCTCGATGGCGTGGCGGCACTCGCGGAGGGCCGTGACACCTCGGGGCTGATTCGAGGCGCGGCCGGTGCTGACGGGCGTGCGGTGTTGGTCTTCCCTGGTCAGGGGGCGCAGTGGGTGG
>NZ_JACVYG010000176.1:0-2590 GCF_014712245.1 Streptomyces sp. 5-10 | reverse complement strand
TTCGCCGTCAACGGCAACACATCCAGCCACACGAACGCCGCCGGGACCATGTACTCCGGCAACCGCGCCCCCACACACGCCCGTACCTCCTCCACCGCAACGGGCTCCCCGGTCAGATACGCCACCAGCCGCTTATCCCCCGGGACATCCTCGCGGGCCAGCACCACCGCCTCACGCACCCCCGGCACCTCCAACAACCGCGCCTCAACCTCACCCAACTCAATACGGAAACCCCGCACCTTCACCTGAAAATCATCACGCCCCACAAACTCAATCGACCCATCCCCCAACCACCGCACCAAATCCCCCGTCCGATACAACCGCCCACCCGGATCCCCACCAAACGGATCCGCCACAAACCGCTCCGCCGTCAAACCCGGACGATTCACATACCCCAACGCCACACCAGAACCACCGATATACAACTCACCCACCACACCCACCGGCACCGGACGACCCCAACCATCCAAAACATAAACCCGCGTATTCGCCACCGGCCGACCAACCGGAACACTCGACACACCCTCCACCGACACAATCTCATGCGTCAACGCAAACGTCGTCGCCTCCGTCGGACCATACCCATTCAACACACACCCCGGCCCACCCAACACACGACCAACCACCCGCGGATCAACCACATCCCCACCCACAATCAAATACCGCAACCCACCAAAACCCACCTCACCCACCAACCGACCGAACAACCCCACCGTCAACCACAACACCGTCACCCCATCACGACGCAACACCTCACCAAAACGCCGCGGATCCAACACATCACCCCGACCCACCACCACAACCCGCCCCCCATTCAACAACCCCGCCCACACCTCAAACGTCGACGCATCAAACGACGGATTCGCAGCAAAACACACCCGATCATCCACCCCCACATCAGCAAACCCGTTATTCACCACCAACGACACCACCGCCCGATGCGGCACCACCACACCCTTCGGCACCCCAGTCGACCCCGACGTATACATCACATACGCCGCAGCCCCACCCGACACCACCACCGAACCCCCACCACCAACCGAATCCACCGGATCCACCGCATCAACATCCAACCGCTCAACCCCCACCCACTCCGGCACCACCTGACCCCCCGCAGCCACCACCACCCGCGCCCCACAATCCCCCACCACAAACCCCAACCGCTCCCCCGGCACCGACACATCCAACGGCACATACACCCCACCCGCCTTCAACACCCCCAACTCCGCAACCACCAACCCCACCGAACGCTCCACCACCACAACCACCGCATCACCCAACCCCACCCCCAACCCACGCAACCCACACGCCACCCCATTCGCCCACGCATCCAACTCCCCATACGTCAACGACTCCGACCCACACACCACCGCCACCGCACCCGGATCCCGCACCACCCACTCCTCAAACAACCCATGCACCGACACCTCCGGAAACACCGCCTCGGTCGCATTCCACCCACCCACCACCAACTCACGCTCCACCGCCGGTAGCACATCCAACTCCCGCACCGGCGTGCTCGGTGCCTTCCGCAGCGCATCAACCAACTCCTGCAGAGCGCTGGCCATGAGGGCGCTCACCCGAGCCGCATCCACCTGGGCGTCGACGAGCGCGGTCACCGCGAAGCCCTCGCCCAGGTCGTCCACCGACACCGTCAGCGGATAGTTCGTGCGCCCCTCACCGCGCAGCAGCTCAATGCCGTCCCAGACCTCCTCAGTGGCACCGGATGCGTCAAGGGCGCTGTGGCGGTAGTTGAGGAGGCTGGTGAACAACGGCATCGGCGCCTGCACACCACTGCACCGCTGCGCCAACGCCAACGGCGCATGCTCATGACGCAACAACCGCGTCAAGAGCTCATGCGTGCGGAGCACCCCCGCCTCCGCACCGTCCTCACCCACCGCAATCCGCACCGGCAAGGTGTTCACGAACAAGCCCATGCCCCGGTCCGCACCCGCGCCACCGTGCATCCGGCCGAACAACACCGTGCCGAAGACCACGTCCTCCCGGTCGGTCAACCGCGCCAACACCTGCGCCCACGCCTGGTGACACAGACTCGCCACGCTCACCCCGAGCCGCCGCGCCACAACACGCATCTGCCCAGCCACGTCGGCATCGAGCTCGATACGCGCCTCGGTGACTTCAGAGCTCTCGCCCTGGACATCCAGCAGTCCGAACGGCGCCGTCGGCTCATCCACGTCCGCGAGCAACTCCCGGAAAAACGCCTCATGCTCATCGGCACGATCGCCCAGAACTGTTTGCGCAACGACATCGCGGTACGGCGCCGGTTCCGACAATTGCTCACCGTGGCCCATCATCACGGTCCGGACTTCGTCGATGAGGAGCTGCAGCGAGGTGTTGTCACCGGCAATGTGGTGGAACAGCACCAGCACCAGCCAGCGCTCATTCACGGCATCAAAGGCCACGCACAACCGCAGCAACGGCGCCTGCCGCAGATCCAGCCGATACCGCCGCGGAGCGAAGCGCTCCAGCAACTCCTCGGCACTTCCGACGGTAATTTCCTCGACCACCAGCGGCGCATCCCGCCACACCACCTGCACCGGCCGCGACAAACCCTCCCACACCACCGACG
>NZ_JACVYG010000175.1:0-2638 GCF_014712245.1 Streptomyces sp. 5-10 | reverse complement strand
CTGCCCTGCCCCGAGAACAACACCGCCAGCTTCCCCGGCACCACCGAACCCCGCACCACACCCGCCGCCGGTACACCATCCACCAGCGCCCGCAGCCCAGCCACGAAGCCCTGACGGTCACCGGCCAGCACCACCGCACGGTGCTCGAACACCGAGCGCGTGGTCACCAGGGACGAAGCCACATCCACGACCGATGCCTCAGCGTCCATGTCGCCACGCACCGCCGACAGCAACCGCTCCGCCTGCGCCCGCAGCGCGCCCTCGGACTTCGCCGACACCACCCACGGCACCGACGCCGGGACCTCCCGCCCCTCGGCCACCGGCTCGGCAACGCCCACCTCCGCGGGAGCCTGCTCGACGATGACGTGGGCGTTCGTCCCACTGATGCCGAACGACGACACGCCCGCGCGCCACGACCGGCCCGTCTCCGGCCACTCCACCGCATCCGTCAACAGCTCCACCGCGCCCGACGACCAGTCCACATGCGGCGACGGCTCATCGACGTGCAGCGACTTCGGCAGCACACCGTGCCGCATCGCCAGCACCATCTTCATCACGCCCGCGA
Source organism: Streptomyces sp. 5-10 (assembly GCF_014712245.1). Lineage (NCBI taxonomy): Bacteria > Bacillati > Actinomycetota > Actinomycetes > Kitasatosporales > Streptomycetaceae > Streptomyces > Streptomyces sp. 5-10. Next base: position 2,073 of record NZ_JACVYG010000175.1, on the reverse strand, counting down.
CACCCGCCGCCGCCTGCGTATGACCGATGTTGGACTTCACCGACCCCAGCCACAGCGGCCGGTCCTCGGCGCTCCGCTCCCGCCCATAGGTCGCGAGCAGCGCCTCGGCCTCGATCGGGTCGCCCAGGGCCGTGCCCGTGCCGTGTGCCTCGACCGCGTCCACGTCGGCGGGCGACAGCCCGGCGTTCGCCAACGCGGCCCGGATCACGCGCTGTTGGGAGGGCCCGTTCGGCGCGGTCAGGCCGTTTGACGCACCGTCCTGGTTGATGGCGCTGCCCCGCACCACCGCGAGCACCTGGTGGCCGTTCCGCCGGGCGTCGGACAGCCGCTCCAGCAGGAGCATCCCGGCGCCCTCGGCCCAGCCCGTGCCGTCCGCCGCCGACGCGAACGGCTTGCACCGGCCGTCCGGGGCCAGCCCCTGCTGCCTGCTGAACTCCACGAACAGCCCCGGCGTCGGCATCACCGTCACACCACCGGCGAGCGCGAGCGCGCACTCGCCCTGGCGCAGCGACTGGACCGCCAGATGCAGGGCCACCAAGGAGGACGAGCAGGCGGTGTCCACCGTCATCGCCGGGCCCTCGAAGCCCATGGTGTAGGAGATACGGCCGGAAGCGGCGCTGACGGTGTTGCCGGTCAGCAGATATCCCTGCAGCTCATCCGAGGCGTCGTGCATCCGCGGGCCGTAGTCCTGGGACATCGCGCCCACGAAGACACCGGTCCGGCTCTTCTCCCGCCCGGCCGGGTCGATGCCCGCGCGTTCGAAGACCTCCCAGGAGGTCTCCAGCAAGAGCCGCTGCTGCGGGTCCATCGCCAGCGCCTCGCGCGGCGAGATCCCGAAGAAGGCGGCATCGAAGTCCCCGGCGTCGTAGAGGAATCCGCCTTCGCGGGCGTACGTCGTCCCGGCTCGTCCGGGGTCGGCGTCATACAGCCCGGTCAGATCCCAGCCCCGGTCCGCCGGGAACGCCCCGATGGCGTCGCCACCGGAGGCGATCAGCTGCCACAGTTCCTCGGGCGACCGCACACCACCGGGGTAGCGGCAGCTCATGCCCACGATCGCGATCGGCTCGTCCGGGGCCACGCCGACCGGTGCCGACGCCATCTCCTCGCGCCCGTCCTCACCCAGGAGCCTGTCCCGCAGATGGCGTACGAGGGCCCGGGGCGTGGGGTGGTCGAACAGCAGCGTGGTCGACAGTCGCAGTCCGGTGGTGGTGTTCAGGCGGTTGCGGAAATCGACGGCGCCGAGCGAATCGAAGCCCAGCTCCTTGAAGGTCCGACCCAGATCGACGGCTTCCGGTCCTTCGTACCCCAACGCGGTGGCGACCTGGTCACGCACCAGGTCCGCCAGCATCTCCCCTCGCTGGGCGTAGTTCAGCGGTGCGAGACGTGTCCGTAGGAGCGATGCCGCGTCGGTCGCCGATGTGTGGTCCGCGCTGCCCTCGGGATCGGTCGCATCGGCCTGGGTGAGCGAGTTCGGCTCCGGCAGGGCTTGGACGTCCAGCCAGTACCGCTTGCGCTGGAAGGCGTACGTGGGCAGCTCGACCCGGCGCGCGGACGTCCCGGCGAACATCCCCGTCCAGTCGACAGAGGCCCCGCCCACATACGCCTCGGCCACCGAAGTCAGGAAGCGATCCAAGCCGCCCTCGTCACGGCGCAGCGACCCGACGGCCGCCACGTCAGAGCCATGCTGCTCGGCGGTCTGCTCCACCCCCACCGTGAGTACGGGATGGGCGCTGGCCTCGATGAACACCTGGAAGCCATCCGCCAGCAGGGCACGTACGGTCTCCTCGAAGCGCACGGTCTGACGCAGATTCCGGTACCAGTACCCGGCATCCAGACCTGCCGTGTCCAGCAGCCCACCGGTCACCGTGGAATAGAACGGCACCGACGAAGGCCGAGGGCTGATCCCCGCCAGCTCCCGCAGCAACTCGCCCTCGATGGCCTCGACATGAGCGCAGTGCGAGGCGTAGTCCACCGGAACACGCCGCGCCCGGATCTCTTCCGCCTCACACGCGGCCAGCAGCTCGTCCAACGCGTCCACGTCGCCGGAGACCACGACCGCCGAGGGCCCGTTCA
>NZ_JACVYG010000174.1:0-2673 GCF_014712245.1 Streptomyces sp. 5-10 | reverse complement strand
TGCGACACAAACCCCTGCTCACGCCGCATCACCACATACGTCGAATACGTCGTCGTCTCCGACGGCCCAAACAGATTACGCACTTCCCGCACACCCGTCGTCGCGAAAATCCGCTCCACCAAATCCCGCGACAACGGCTCACCCGCCAGATCCACCGTCCGCACCGACTCCGGCACACCCCCCAACTCCACCAACCTCGACATCACCGACGGAACCGTATTCACCAACGACACATCCACCGGATCCGAAACCAAACTCACCGCATCACGCACCACGACCACCGACGCCCCCACCGCCAACGGCACAAACAACTCAAACACCGAAAGATCAAAATTGATCGACGTCGAAAACAACGTCCGATCCAACACCTNTCGCCCAGAACAACCGCACCATATTCCGATGCTCCACCATCACCCCCTTAGGAACACCCGTCGACCCCGACGTATACAACACATACGCCAAATGCGACGACGTCAGCCCCGACTCGCCACGATCCACATCCGAAACCGGCAGACCACTGAAATCACCCCCCAAATCCACCACCGGACCCGCACCCAACTCATCCATCACCACACCAGCCCGCCGACCGTGCACCAACACCGCAACCGGTTCACAGTCGCTCAGCATGAGCGCCAACCGCTCCGACGGATACGCCGGATCCAACGGCACATACGCACCCCCCGCCTTCAACACACCCAGCAGACCGACCACCAGCTCCACACCCCGCTCAGCACACACCGCCACCCGGCTGTCCGGCCCCACCCCCAACCCCCGCAACCGCCACGCCACCTGATTCGCCCGCGCATTCAACTCCCCATACGTCAACGACTCCGACCCACACACCACCGCCACCGCACCCGCATCCCGCACCACCCGCCGCTCAAACAACTCATGCACACAGCCCGGGGCCTCGAACTCCGCCTCCCCCGCACTCCACGCACCCACCACCAACGCACGCTCCGCCACCGGCAACACATCCAACTCGCGCGCCGACGTGCTCGGTGCCTCCCGCAGCACATCAACCAACTCCAACAGCGCCTTCTCCATCAACCCACACACCCGGCCCGCATCCACCCGTGCAACCGCCTGCGCCGTCAGCACAAACTGCTCACCGAGATCGTCCACCGACAGCATCAAGGGATAGTTGGTGCGCTCCTCACCACCCAGCAGCTCAAATCCCTCCCACACCTGATCGGTAGCTTCAGAAGCAGCAAGGGCGCTGTGCCGGTAGTTGAGCAGGCTGGTGAACAACGGCATCGACGCATGCACACCACTACACCGCTGCGCCAACGCCAACGACGCATGCTCATGCCGCAACAACCGCGTCAAGAGCTCATGAGTACGGAGCACCCCCGCCTCCACGCTCCGCTCGTCAACATCGATCCGGACGGGCAGAGTGTTGATGAACAAGCCCATGCCTCGGTCCGCACCCGCGCCACCGTGCATCCGGCCGAACAACACCGTGCCGAAGACCACGTCCTCCCGGTCGGTCAACCGCGCCAGGACCTGCGCCCACGCCTGGTGGCACAGACTCGCCACGCTCACACCGAGCCGGGCTGCCGAAGCTCGCATCTGCCGGACCAGGTCGGGGCTGAGCTCGATACGCCCCTCATTGACTTCAGAGCTCTCGCCTTGGACGTCCAGCAGTCCAAACGGAGCGGTGGGCTCATCCACGTCACCCAGCAGCTCGCGGAAGAACGCCTCATGCTCATCAGCGCTGACACCCAGCACCGCCTGCGCCACCACATTGCGATACGGCACCGGCTCCGGCAACCGCTCACCCTGGCCGGCCATCACCGCCTGAACCTCCTCGCCCACCACCTCCAACGCCGTGTGATCCCCCACCAGGTGATGCAACAGGATCAACACAAGCCAACGCTCAGCCACCGCGTCGAAGGCCACGCACAACCGCAGCAACGGCGCCTGCCGCAAATCCAGCCGATACCGCCGCGGATCAAAACGCTCCAACAACTCCTCAACACCACCGACAGCCACTTCCTCGACCACCAGCGGCGCATCCCGCCACACCACCTGCACCGGCCGCGACAAACCCTCCCACACCACCGACGAACGCAAAATGTCATGCCGATCCACCACGGACCGCATGGCCGCCACAAAACGATCGACGCGGTCCCGGTCTTCCATTCCCAGCAGGGTCGACAGCAGATACGCATCGCCCTCCCGCGCCATCAGGTGGTGGAAGAGAATGCCTTCCTGGAGCGGCGTGAGCGGGTACATGTCCTGCACATTCGCCACGCCGCCCGGAACCGCCGCCACCACCCGATCAATGTCGTCCTGGGACAGCGCGACCAGCGGCACCATATCCGGCGTAATCACCGCGCTATCCTCGGCGATGAGATTCGGCGGAACCATCACGGCCCCAGAACCGCCGCCCATCGCCACCGCGAAATCCGCCACCGTCGGCGCCTCGAACAACGTACGCACATCCGTCTCGAACCCGAACGCCCGCAACCGCTCCACCAGCGTCACCGCCAGCAGCGAATGCCCACCCAACTCAAAGAAATTGTCACGACGGCCAACCCGCTCAACACCCAGCACCCGCGCCCACACCTCGGCCAGCAGCGTCTCAGCCTCCCCCACCGGGGCCTCATAGGCGCGGGACGCGTAAGCCGCGCCCTCGGGCTCCGGCAGCGCCCGCCGGTCCACCTTCCC
>NZ_JACVYG010000173.1:0-2751 GCF_014712245.1 Streptomyces sp. 5-10 | reverse complement strand
GTCGACCCCGAGGTATAGATGACATACGCCGGATGCCGCGCATCAACCGGACTCACGCGATCGAGGTCCGTCAAGTCGGTAGCCGAAGCCTGCGCCAGCAGCTGCTGAGTGTGCTCATCGTCCAACACCAACAGCCGACCGGTCTCACGCTGGGGCACCCGCTCGGCCGTCTCCATCGTGGCAAGCACCACCTCCGGAGCGGCGTCATCCAGCATGAAGGCGATCCGATTCGCGGGATAACGCGGATCGATCGGCACATACGCCCCACCCGCCTTCACCACCGCCAGCAACGCCACCACCATCTCCACCGACCGCGACACCACCAACCCCACCCGCGACTCCGGCCCCACCCCCAACCCCACCAACACCCGCGCCAGACGATTCGCCCGCTCATTCACCTCCCCATACGACACCTCACACCCCTCACACACCACCGCCACCGCACCCCGATCACACCGCACCCACCCCTCAAACAACCCCGGCAAAAGCCCGTGACCAGCAAAGCTGTCACCAGACGCGCCCCCGCTCCACGTCTCCAGCCGCTCCCGCTCCTCACCCGTGAGCACATCAATCCGCCCCACCACACACCCCGGATCAGCAGCAATCGCCTCCAGCACCCGCACGAAACGAGCCGCGATCACCTCCACCGCATCCCGGTCGAACACATCAGGCCGGTATCCCCACCGCACCTGAAGCCGCTCACCAGGAATCACCGTCAACGCCAACGTGTAATGCGTCGCATCCCGGCCCTCACTGGCCCGGACCCGCACAGCGCCGTCCCCGGTCGCCCCAGGCGCCACCGGATAGTTCTCGTAAATCACCACCGTGTCGAACCGCGCCCCCGCACCCGCCGCCGCCTGGATCTCCGGCAACCCCGCGAACTGATGCTCCGACAACCGCGCCTGCGTCTCCTGCAACCCCGACAACAACCCCNGATACACAACCCCACCAACGACTCCGCACCCGCCAACTCCACCGGCCGCACCGCCACCGTCGCCCCGAACACCACATCCTCACGCCCCAACAATCGACCCAACACCACACCCCACGCCCCCTGCACCAACGTGTTCAACGTCAGCCCCAACTCCCGGCCACGCTCCACCAACCGCCCCGTCAAACCCTCCGGAACCTCACACCACACCTCACCCGGCACCACCCCACCACCACCGGACACCACCGGCCCCAACACCGACGCCTCCTCCACCCCCGCCAACACCCCACACCACGCCGCAACCGCCGCACCCCGATCCCGCGACCCATACCACGCGAGATACTCACGCCAGGGCACAGCGGAGGGCAGCGTGGAGGCGGGGGCCTCGGGCTCCTGGTGGTAGAGCGTGAACAACTCCCGCATCAGCAACTGCGTGGACCAGCCGTCCAACAGGATGTGGTGGTTCGTCATCACCAACCGGAAACGGTCCTCGCCGAAACGGAACAACGCGAACCGCAGCAACGGCGGCCGCGCCAGGTCGAAACGCTCGGCCCGGTCCCGTGTCAGCCACCGCTCGAAGACATCCCGCGCCTCCACNCGTGTCAGCCACCGCTCGAAGACATCCCGCGCCTCCACCTCCCCCAGACCCCGCAGATCCTCCTCCCGCCACGGCACCCGCACACGCCGTGCGATGGCCTGCACCGGCCGGGGCACTCCGCGCGTCATGAATCCCGCACGCAGACTCATATGGCGATCCACGATCGCCTGCGCCGCCGACCGCAGGCGTTGAGCGTCCACCGGACCGTCGAGATCGAAGACCAGCTGCACCATGTACACATCCGGCGCGCCATCGTCATAGACCGCGTGGAACAGCAACCCCTCCTGCAACGGGGTCAGCGGCAGAAGCTCTTCGATCCGGGATCGGACCATGGGAATCCCCCTGTTCGGACCGCTCGCACTGACGCACTTCGCAGATCGCGCGGAGATGAATAAGGAAAAGGAGAAGGAGAAGGCAACGAGGAGCGCGGTGGACACGCGGGCATTCACTCTGTCCGAATAATTCAACGTAACCGAGCCGGACGAGCCCGTCAACGATCTTGAATAAACGTCAGAACATTCCAATGGGCATTCTTCTCGGCGATTACCGGCAATGCGGACAGGTGGCACCTAGGTGCCTTCGCCGGTTCTCGGCATCCCCTGCTGCAGCGCTTCTGACCTGCTCGTTCTCCCCGTCTATGTCAGCGTCCGAAACGGGGGCGGACCGGCGAAGACGACGAGGGCGCCACTGCACCAAGCTGCCATTTACTTGCTCATGAGATGTCGTCCGGCGACGCTGGTACAAGCGGGCAAGGACACTCAAAACCGGGCCGGATTCAAATAACCACTGATTCAGATAACCACTGGATTCAGATAACTACCCTCACGCGTCTCTCTCCGTGATGAGACTCCCCGAAGAATTGGCTGGGTGGAATGGTGGAGAACACAGCGCTTGCGGCATGCACGGATCCGGACAGGGTGTCGTTGTCGGGGTTGTTCGAGGAGTGGGTGGTACGGGCCCCGGACACCGTGGCCGTGGTGTGCGGGGACCAACGCTGGACGTACCGCGAAGTCAACAAACGGGCCAACCAACTGGCCCGGCTGCTACTGCAAGCCGGCGCCGGACCCGAACACCGCATCGCCCTGGCCCTGCCCCGCTCCGCACACACCATCACCGCCATCCTCGCCGTCCTCAAAACCGGCGCCGCCTACGTCCCCCTCGACCCCGACTACCCCCAAGAACGCCTGACCTACCTCCTCCACGACAGCGACCCCACCGCACT
>NZ_JACVYG010000172.1:2109-2849 GCF_014712245.1 Streptomyces sp. 5-10 | reverse complement strand
CGTTCGTCGGAGGTGCCGTTCTACTCGACGGTCTCCGGTGAGCAGGTCGATACGGCAGGTCTGGACGCGGAGTACTGGTACCGCAACCTGCGGCAGACCGTTGAGCTGGAGGCCACGACGCGCGCTCTGCTCGGCAGTGGGCATGGCGTGTTCGTCGAGGTGAGCCCGCATCCGGTGTTGACCCTGCCGGTGCAGCAGACGGTGGAGGCGGCTGAGGCGCGGGCGGTCGTCGTGGGCACGCTGCGGCGGGACGAGGGCGGTCTGGAGCGGTTCCTGACCTCGGCCGCCGAGCTGCACGTCAGTGGCGTCGGCGTTGACTGGCGGACGGTGTACGAGGGCCGTGGTGCACGGCGGGTGGAGCTGCCGACCTACGCCTTCCAGCATGAACGCTACTGGCTCGATGGATTCGGCCTGCCGCCCGGCGGAAGCGCGGCCGATGGTGCCGGTTCTGTCGATGCGCGGTTCTGGGAGGTGGTGGAGCGCCAGGATCTGGAGTCGCTGGCGGATGCGCTGGCGGTGGACAGCGAGGCGCCGCTGAGCGCGGTGCTGCCCGCCCTGTCCGCGTACCACCGCAACAATCGCGACCAGTCCACGATCGACGGCTGGCGCTACAAGGTGTCGTGGAAGCCGGCCTCCGACCTGGGCGAAGGGTCGTTGTCGGGGACCTGGCTGGTGGTGGTTCCGGCGTCCCGTGCCGGGGACGAGCTGGTGGCGGGGGTTGCCGCCGGGCTCGAGCGGCA
>NZ_JACVYG010000172.1:0-2072 GCF_014712245.1 Streptomyces sp. 5-10 | reverse complement strand
CCGGCGCTGTCGGGCGGCTATGCGCTGACCCTGGTGCTGGTGCGGGCCATGGTGCGGGCCGAGATCCCGGCCCGGCTGTGGTGCGGTACGCGGGGCGCGGTGTCGGTGGGCCGTTCGGACCGGCTCACCAGCCCGACGCAGGCGATGGTCTGGGCGCTGGGCCGGGCGGCCGCGCTGGAGCTGCCCCAGCTGTGGGGCGGTGCGGTCGATCTGCCCGAGTCGCTGGACGCGCGCGGCGCGGCGCGACTGGCCGGTGTGCTGTCCGCCGGAGGCGGTGAGGACCAGGTGGCGGTGCGTGGCTCGGGTGTGTTCGCGCGTCGTCTGGTGCGGTCGGCCGAGACCGCCGGCGAGGAGATCTCGTGGCGGGCGCGTGGCACGGTGCTGGTGACCGGTGGCACGGGCGGGCTCGGTGGCCAGGTGGCCCGCTGGCTGGTCCGCAGCGGTGCCGAGCANAGCCGTCGCGGTCTCGAGGCCGAGGGCGCCGCCGAGTTGAAGGCGGAGCTGGAGGGCATGGGTGCCGAGGTGACGGTGGCCGCGTGTGACGCGGCGGACCGTGACGCGCTCGCCGCCGTCCTGGACGCCGTACCGGAGCACCAGCCGCTCACCGCAGTGGTGCACGCGGCGGGGGTCACGATGACGGCCTCCCTGCTGGAGACGGAGCTCGCGGACGCGGCCAGGGCGGTGTCTGGCAAGGTGGCGGGCGCCGTCAACCTGGACCAGCTGCTCGGCGACCGTGAGCTCGACGCGTTCGTGGTCTTCTCCTCCATCTCCGCCGTGTGGAGCGGTGCTGAGCAGGGCGTCTACGGCTCCGGCAACGCCTTCCTGGACGCGCTGGTGGAGCGGCGTCGTGCGCGGGGTCTGGCGGGCACCTCTGTCGCCTGGGGTCCGTGGGCCGAGGAAGGCATGGTGACCCAGGGCGACGCGGGGGAGCAGCTGGCGCGGCGTGGCCTGCCCGCGATGGCACCCGAGCTGGCGATCGCCGCGCTGGAGCGCGCGGTGGCCGGTGACGACGGTCTGGTGACGGTCGTGGACGTGGTCTGGGAGCGGTTCGCTCCGGCGTTCACCGCAGTCCGGCACAGCCGGTTCCTGAGCGAGCTGGAAGAGGTCCAGCGGCTGGAGACGAAGGGGAACGACGGCGAGAGGGCCGAGGCCGCCGGGGCGCAGCTGCGCGAGCGGCTGAAGCCGCTGACCGAGGGGGAGCGGGACCGGGCGCTGCTCGATCTGGTGCGCAAGCACGCCGCCGCCGTGCTCGGTTTCGCGTCCGCGGAGATGGTCGAGCCGAGCCGGGCCTTCCGCGATCTGGGCTTCGACTCGCTGACCGCGGTCGACCTGCGCAACCGGCTGGCCGCCGAGACCGGTCTCAGCCTGCCCGCCACGCTGGTCTTCGACTACCCCAGCGCCGGCACGCTCGCCGCGTATCTGCGGACCGAGGTGCTGGGGGCGTCGTCCCCGGCGATTGCCGCCGGGTCCGGGACCGTGGCCGGGTCCGGCGCGGACGACGAACCCATCGCGATCGTCTCCATGAGCTGCCGATTCCCCGGCGGGGTGCGCAGCCCGGAGGACCTGTGGCAGCTGGTGGAGAGCGGCGGTGACGCCATCTCCTCCTTCCCGTCCGATCGCGGCTGGGATGTCGAGGGGATGTATGACCCGGACCCTGACCGTTCGGGGACGTTCTACGCCCGTGAGGGTGGGTTCCTCTATGACGCGGGGGAGTTCGACCCCGGGTTCTTCGGGATCTCGCCCCGTGAGGCGCTCACCATGGATCCGCAGCAGCGGCTGCTGCTGGAGACCTCTTGGGAGGCGTTCGAGCGGGCCGGTATCGATCCGGCATCCGTGNTTGGGAGGCGTTCGAGCGGGCCGGTATCGATCCGGCATCCGTGCGTGGCAGCCAGATCGGTGTCTACGTCGGAACCACGACCTCCGGCTATGGAACCGGGCTGCGGGAGATCCCCGAGAGCCTTGAGGGACAGTTGCTGACCGGCAGCGCGACATCGGTCGTGTCGGGCCGTATCTCCTACACGTTGGGTCTTGAGGGGCCCGCGGTGACGGTGGACACGGCGTGTTCGTCGTCG
>NZ_JACVYG010000171.1:0-3010 GCF_014712245.1 Streptomyces sp. 5-10 | reverse complement strand
CACCACACCCAACCGACCAGCCGCATCCAACCCCACCAACTCAGCACCCAACCCCGAGACCCCCACCCCACCGGCCGCCATCCGACGCGCGGCCCGACCGGACACCAACCCCCGCAGCACCGCCGGAAGATCCTCACCGGCCACCCCAGCCGGTTCGAAGTCCACGGCCACCGTCAGCGGGTTCGCGAACCGGCATGCGGCGTCCAGCAGGGCCAGCCCGCGCTCGGACGACAACGGCCGCATTCCGCGCAGTCGCGTCAGGTCCGCCCGACCCATATGCCCGGTCATCTCGCTGGCCCGCGCCCACAGCCCCCATGCGAGGGAGAGCCCGGGCAGCCCCAGCGCCCGTCGATGGGCGACCAGTGCGTCGACAAACGCGTTGGCCGCCGCGTATCCGGCCTGACCCGCGTTGCCCACGACTCCGGCGGCCGAGGAGAACATCACAAACATGCGGAGCGGAAGATCCGCCGTGGCGGTGTGCAGATGGGCGGCCGCCGTGGCCTTCGCCGCCCACACCCGCGCCACCTGTTCCCGCGTCTGCGAGGTGACCACCGCGTCATCCAGCAGCCCCGCCGCATGAATGACACCGGTCAGCGGATGCGCCGGGTCGATACCGGCCACCGCGTCCGCCACCGCACCGGCGTCCGTGACATCCACCGCGACGATCCGCACCTGAGCACCGAGATCGTTCAGCCGCTCGGCCAACTCCGGTGCTCCGGGCGCGTCCGAGCCACGCCGGCTGACCAGGACCAGATGCTTGACCTGCCACGTACGTACGAGATGCTCGGCCACCAGACCGCCCAGCAGACCCGTGCCACCGGTGATCAGCACCGTGCCGTCGGGGTCGAGCCCACCAGGGCTCAGCCCGCCGGATTCCGCCTCGTCGGCACCGCCGGTGGCATGCGCACGCATCAGCCGGGGCACCACCAGTCGCCCGCCGCGCAGCGCCGCCTGTGGCTCATCCGCCCGTACCGCACGGACCACGGCATCCGCCACCTCACCCACGGCCGGAGCGGTGGCCTGGTGAAGGTCGAGGAGGACGAACCGGTCCGGGTGCTCCGCCTGCGCACTCCGCAGCAGACCCCACAGCCCCGCGGCGGCCACATTCGGCTCTCCGTCGTCGGATTCCCCGCCTTCATCAGGGCCGTCGATCGACACCGCGCCACGTGTCACCACCGCCAACCGGGCGTCGGCCAGCCGCGGTTCGGCCAGCCAGCCCTGCACCAGCTCCAGCGCATGGCCGACGGCAGCCAAGCCATCAGCCGCCCTGGCCGCGGCTCCGGCTCCCGCCGGGCCACCGTCGGCGGGCAGGTGGGTCACGGCGAACGCCGGAGGTGGCGTACCGTCGTCGAGCGCGGCGACCAGCGCTTCGAGAGCCGGATGGCACACCACTCCCCCGCCGCCGGGTCCGGGCTCCTCGGCCAGGTGCAGGGCGTCCTCACCCAGTACGACCCAGCCCATGGTGTCGGAGGCGTCCGCGTCCGGCACGTCGGGCATCGGGATCCAGTCCAGCGTGAACAGCCCATCGACGCCACGTCCGCCCACCGACCGCAGCTGACGGGGGTCGGCGGGGCGCATCGTCAGGGAGTCGACCGTGAGCACCGGGGCGCCCATGCCATCGGCCACGACCACCCTCACCCCGCGCTCACCCGCCGCACCGCTCTGATGGGGCGAGAGCCGGACCCGGACGGTGGTCGCCCCCGTGGCCCACAACGACACACCGTTCCAGGCGAACGGCAGCCGCATCACACCGTCGTCGGCCGACTCGATGTCGGCGGCGAGCAGCATGGGATGCAGGGCGGCGTCGAGCAGTGCCGGATGGATGCCGAATCCATCCGCGTCCCCGGCCGCCTCGGGCAGCGCCACCTCGGCCAGCAGGTCCGCACCGTCCCGCCACACGGCGCGCACTCCTTGGAACGACGGCCCGTACGCATAGCCCGACGCCGCGGCATGCGCGTAGAAGTCCTCGAGGTCCAGCGGCTTCGCGCCCTCGGGAGGCCAGACTCCCGCCAGTTCCTCGGCCGCGCTCGGCGCGCCCGGTGCGGTCGGTGCGGTCGGCGGGCTCAGGACGCCCTCCGCATGGGACACCCAGTCCGGATCGGCGCCGGGCTCGGCATCGCGATCGGGCCGGGAGTACACCCGCACCTCGCGCCGCCCGTCCTCGGCGGCCTCGCCCACCACGATCTGCACCCGCAGCCCGCCCGACTCCGGCAGCACCAACGGCACCTGCAGCGCCAGTTCCTCGATGCCGCCACAGCCCGCCTCATCCGCCGCCCGCAACGCCCACTCCACCAACGCCGCGCCCGGCACCAGCGAGGCTCCGGCGACCACATGGTCACCGAGCCAGCCGTCACCGCCAGTGGCCGACACCCGTCCAGTCAGCACCAGCCCGCCATCGACCAGGCCCACCGCCGCCCGCACCAACGGATGCTCCACCCGCTGTAGCCCCGCGGCGCCCACATCGCCGACCCCGCCGGTGGCGGTGGCCCAGTAGCGCTGGCGTTGGAAGGCGTAGGTGGGCAGATCGACCGTACGAGGGGTGGGGTCGGCCGGGAACGCCGGCCTCCAGTCGATATCGACCCCGGCGGTGAACGCCTGGGCGAGCGAGTGGAGGAGCTGGGCCTGCCCACCGTGATCGCGGCGCAGCGTAGGCACGGTGACGGCCGGGATCTCGGCTTCCTCGAAGGTCTCCTGCAGACCGAGCGTGAGCACGGGATGCGTACTGGCCTCGATGAACACCCGATGCCCGTCCGCCAGCAGCGCCTCGACGGCATCCGTGAACCGCACCCGCTCACGGAGATTGGTCACCCAGTAGGCGGCGTCCAGGTCGGTGGTGACGGCACGGCCGCCGGTCACGGTCGAGTAGAACGCCGTGCCCGAACCGGACGCATCGAGCGGACGGACACCCTCGAGCACCCGCATCAACTCGTCGCGGATCTCCTCCACCTGAGGGCCGTGCGAGGCGTAATCCACCTCAATCAGCCGCGCCCGCTCCCCCACCTCCTGACAC
>NZ_JACVYG010000170.1:0-3083 GCF_014712245.1 Streptomyces sp. 5-10 | reverse complement strand
CAACGACACCGGGTCGATCCCCGCCCGCTCCAGCACCTCCCACGACGCCTCCAACAGCAACCGCTGCTGCGGATCCGTGGCCAGCGCCTCCCGCGGATTGATCCCGAAGAACGCCGCGTCGAACGCGTCGGCGTCGTACAGGAACCCGCCTTTGCGCGCGTACGAGGTGCCGGGGTGGTCGGGGTCGGGGTGGAACAGCCCGTCCAGGTCCCAGCCTCGGCCGGTCGGAAACTCCCCGATGGCGTCACGGCCCGAGGCGACCAGATCCCAGAGCTCCTCCGGGGAGCTGACCCCGCCCGGGAAACGGCAGGTCATCGCGACGATGGCGATCGGCTCGTCCGCGTCGGCCGACGCCATGAGGGGAGCTCGGGTCCCGGCGGTCTCGCCGGTCAGCCGGGTGCACAGATACTCCGCCAGCACCCGAGGCGTCGGATAGTCGAACACCAACGTCGCCGGCAACCGCAACCCCGTCACCGCCGACAACCGATTACGCAACTCCACCGCCGTCAACGAATCAAAACCCAACTCCTTGAACGCCGCATCCACCCGCACCTCACCCGACGAACCAAACCCCAACACCACCGCCACACAACCCCGCACCACCTCCACCACCACACCCAACCGACCAGCCGCATCCAACCCCACCAACTCAGCACCCAACCCCGAGACCCCCACCCCACCGGCCGCCATCCGACGCGCGGCCCGACCGGACACCAACCCCCGCAGCACCGCCGGAAGATCCTGACGAGCCGCCCCGGCCGTGTCGACGGCGGCGGCGACACAGAGGGAGCTGCCCCGCGCACAGGCGGCATCGAACAGGGCCAGCGCCTTCTCGCTGGACATCGCGGTGATGCCCGAGCGGGACATCCGGGCCCGGTCCGTCGCGGCGAGCTTTCCGGTCAGCTCGCTGGACTGGGCCCACAAGCCCCAGGCCACCGAGAGCCCCGGGAGGCCATGGGCCTGACGGTGGGCGGCGAGGGCGTCGCAAAAGGCGTTCGCCGCCGCGTAGTTGGCCTGGCCCGGGCTGCCCAGGACCCCGGCGGCCGACGAGAACATCACGAACAGGGACAGCGGAAGGTCGGCGGTGGCGGTGTGCAGATGCGCCGCACCCGCCGCCTTGGCCGCCCACACCCGGGCCAGCCGCTCGGGTGTCTGGGAGGTCACCACCGCGTCATCCAGCAGCCCCGTAGCATGGATGACACCGGTCAGCGGATGGTCGGCGTCGACTCCCGCCACGAGCTCGGCCACCGCCGACGCGTCCGTGACGTCCACGGCGGCGATCCGCACCCGCGCCCCCAACTCCTCCAGGCGTGCGGCAAGTTCGCGGGCGCCCGGGGCATCCGGCCCGCGACGGCTCACCAGGAGCAGATGGCCGACCTGCCAGGTGCGGACCAGATGTTCGGCCACCAGGCCGCCGAGGGTGCCGGTGCCGCCCGTCACCAACACGGTGCCGTCGGGATCGAGCGCCACCGGGGCGCCCCACCCCTCCGGACCGCTGTCGGCGGAGGCACGGATCAGCCGTGGCACCCACGCCCGTCCATCCCGCACGGCCAACTGTGGCTCATCCAGATCCACCGCCCGCGCGACGGCGACCCGTACGGTGTCCGCGCTGACATCGGTCGCCGGGTCGAGGTCGAGCAGAAGGAAGCGCCCCGGGTTCTCCGCCTGAGCGCTCCGCAGGAGACCCCAGAGCGCGGCGGCGGCCGCATCCGTACCGTCCTCGGCCTCGGCGGCGGCGTCAGCGGCGGCGGCCACGGTGACCGCGCCACGCGTCACCACGACCAACCGGGCGTCGGCCAGCCGTGGCTCGGCAAGCCACCTCCGCACCAGCGCCATTGCCCGTTGCGCCATCGCCAGGCCAGCAGTCGCCAGGTCGGCCACGACGTCGGCATCGGCATCTCGGCGTGGGAACTCGGCGAGCACCACGGCCGGAACCGGCTCCCCGTCGTCGAGCCTCGCGAGCAACGCCTCCAGACCCGGGCCAGCACCCTCGGTGGCCAGCACCGCCCAGCTGTTGCGATCGGCCACCGGCTCGTCGGTCCGAGTCGGCTGCGGCAGTGGGGTCCAGTCCAGGACGAACAGACCGTCCACACCACGCGTCGCCCCACCCCGCAGTTGCTCTACGGCCGCCCGCCGCGTCACCAGGGAGTCGACCGTCAGAACGGGGTCGCCCACGGCATCGGCCACCACCAGCCGCAGTCCCCGCTCACCCTCGGCGCCGTCCCGATGCGGGGACAGCCGTACGCGTACGGTGCTGGCTCCAGCGGCCCACAGCGACACCCCGTTCCAGGCGAACGGCAGCCACACCTGGCCACCGTCCCGCTCCGGGTCGGACCCCATGTCAAGCAGGAGGGCCGGGTGCAGGGCCGCGTCGAGCAGCGCCGGGTGGATGCCGAACCCGTCCGCGTCGCCCGCCGCCTCGGGCAGCGCCACCTCGGCCAGCAGGTCCACACCGTCCCGCCACATGGCGCGCAGCCCCTGGAAGGCCGGACCGTACGCATAGCCCGCCGTCGCGGAGCGCTCGTAGAACCCCTCCAGATCAACCGGTTGCGCACCCGCCGGAGGCCAGGTGCCGCCCAGCCCCTCGGCCGATGGGCCAGGGCCTTCCGGTGCCGGGCTCAGCACCCCCTCGGCATGGCACACCCAGCCCACGTCGGCGCCCGAGTCGGCCTCGCCATCCGGACGGGAGTAGATCCGCACATCGCGCCGCCCGTCCTCCGCCGAGGCGCCCACTACCACCTGAATGCGCAATCCGCCTGACTCGGGCAGCACCAACGGGATCTGGAGCGCCAGCTCCTCGACCCCACCACAGCCGACCTCGTCGGCCGCCCGCAACGCCCACTCCACCAGGGCCGCGCCCGGGGCCAGGGCGGCGTCCGCCACGATGTGCTCGCCGAGCCAGCCGTCACCACCACCGGCCGCGATACGCCCGGTGAGCAGATGGGTGCTTCCATCGGCCAGTTCCACGGCGGCGCCCAGCAGTGGATGGTCGGCAGCGACCAGACCGAGGCCGCTGGGGTCACCGGTCGTGCCCGAGGCGTTCATCCAGTAACGCTGGTGCTGGAAGGCGTACGTGGGCAGAT
>NZ_JACVYG010000017.1:0-172184 GCF_014712245.1 Streptomyces sp. 5-10 | reverse complement strand
CCGCCAGGTGCAACGCCGGCGCCGACACGACCTCGGCGTACGCGCTCGCCGCCCGCGGGAACAGCGGCATCCCGAACACCTCGTCGCCGGGCCTGAACCGCCACGTCTGCGGCGCCTCCTCGACCACGGGGGCTGGGGCTCGGGCGCGTCCACGATGGTGAGCACCTCGGGACCGCCGAGCCTCTGCCGGGTGCCGGTCGCCCATAGCGACTGAGGCCCCTGCCAGGGCACTGAGTATCCTCTCGGCCGCTCCTCGGTATCGGCCCGGCCGCGCTCGGTCTGCAGGCTCTCGATGCGTTGGACGATCTGCCACATCGGGGTGCTGGCCCTGGCCACGACCACGAGCGTTTCACCGGTCTCACTCCAGGTGCGGTCCAAGCGGTCCAAGAGGTCAAGCGCTTGGTCCACGGCGGACGCGACATCTCCGTCAGCGCCCGAACGCAGCCAGGTGCGCGGTCCGTAGTTGTGCGCTGCGAGCTGGCACGGGCGCAGCCGAACAGATCAGTCACCGCACTGTTACAGTCCGCTTGCCCCGAGTGCGGGGACACGACGGAAAACAGAATGAGGGGACCAGAGTTGCGCATACGACTGAGACGGATGATCGCGGCGATCGGGGTGGGGCTCGCGCTGGCCCTGACGCCGATCACGGGGACCGCGGTGGCGCAGGAGACGGGCACCATGGCCGTGACTGACATGGACTTCACCCCGTCCGTAGTGGACGCGACGCCTGGCGGCCAGACCGTCACGCTCCGCTGGACGATGACGGACACCACCCCAGAGACCGACGGCATGAGCGCGCGGGTCTACCTGCACCGCCAGGGCGCGACGGCCGGCACCTACCTGGGCGTGTCGCTGGTCGGGACCTATGACGTGGGCTCCTCTGGCCAGGACATCACCGTGGTGCCCGGTTCGACGCCTGAAGAGGCTACTTATGAGTGGACCCTGGCCGTTCCGCAGCACGCGGCCGGGACGTCGGTGACTTGGGCCGTTACCCGCTTACAGGCCTGGGATACCGAGGGCACCTCGCTGGACTGGGACGCCACCCGGCTGGGTGCTTTCCACAACACGTTCGAGGCGAAGACGCTCGCCGACACACAGGGCCCGACGTACGACGACCTCGTGGTGAACCACGAACGGGAGCCGTACGTCTACGTCGGCGAGGACTCGTCGAGCATGACCTACGATCTCGACGTGCAGGACCCCCAGGCCGGCATCTCCGGCGGCACCCTGACGGTGACCGGCCCCGGCGGGCAGCACCTGACCGGCTCGTTCGCGATCGATTGGACCTGGGACGCGGGCTACCAGGGGTGTGGCTACATCGAGTGGGGCCAGACGTACGCCGGGTCCTGCCGCGTGTCCGTGACCTTCCCCGCGCACGCGGCATCAGGCACGTGGGCCGTCTCGCAGGTCAAGCTCACCGACAACGCGGGCAACACCAGCACCTACAACAACCTCTCAGCCGCCCCCGTCCACGTCACCTCCAACGACGTGCTCTCCGCGGAGGGTTTCACGGCGACGCCGAACCCGGTCGACACCTGGCACGGCGCCCGGACGATCAAGGTCGGTTTCCGGCCCCACGGGGACCAGGGCGAGGTCGCGTCGGCGGTCGTGAACTCCGGCAGTGGCAACGGCTGCCGGCAGACCTCCACCACGGCGACGACCGCGGCGGACGGGACCGTCTCGGTGAAGTACGACGTGCCGCGGGGGGCCTTCACCTGCCACATCACCGGCGTGACCATCACGGACAACGCCGGGAACGTCGCCCTGTACGGCTCGGAGTTCGGCGCACCGGAGACCGGTCTGACGATCGCTTCGGCACCCGACACGGTGCTGCCCCAGATCGACCGGGCCACGCTCTCGCCCACCACCATCCCGGCAACGGACCACTTCACGGACCTCCGCCTCACCGTCAACGTCTCGGGCACCACCGCGGGTGTCAACGGCTATGACGTCTACCTGATCGACTCCTCGGGGCAGTGGATCCCGGCCGTGTCCGGCGGTACCTCACCGACCTTCAGCGGCCCGTTGACCCTCTCCTTCCCACTCCCCTCCGACGTGGCCCCCGGGACGTACACCATCGCCCTGCGCCTATCCGACCAGGCGCGCAAGTCCTCGTCCTTCGGTTTCCCGAACGGCACCCCGATGCCGGGTGGGCCGGTGACTTTGACGGTCACCTAGGTGCCCCGAAGTCTGAAGAGACCGCCCAGCATCGTCGGCCTACACGGCGACTTCATGCCGAGCGATGATCGCCCCGCGCCGGAACCCGGCTCCTCCCGATGCGGGACGAAGGCGCCATAGCATCACCGAGAGGTGCCCGGTCTCGCTGCGAGGCCGGGCACATCGGACCGAACGGTGGATCGGTTGGGCGACGCGAGAAGGCTTCAAGAGTCCCGACGTTACGTCACAAGGAAGCGCGCAAGGCGAGCGTGCCGCTGCGTGCCCGTCAGGCGTCGAAACGGCCGCGTGCACTCTCGATGTGACGGAGGTGCTGGTGGGTCCAGCCGCATATGACATCGACCGCGGTACGCAGGGCCCGGCCCGGCTCGGTGAGGGTGTTACTCCACTCGCGGCGGCACGGTGGGGTGCACCGTCCGGTCGACCAGGCCGTTGCGCTCCAGCATGCGCAGATTCTGGGTGAGCATCTTGTGACTGACGCCCTCGACCTCGTTCCGCAGCTCGCTGAAACGCAGGGTGCGCTCGCCGAGCGCCTCGGTGATCAGCAGCGCCCACTTGTTGGCGACGTCCGAGAAGATCTCCCGCGCCAGGGAGTCCGCGCGCCGCAGATCAGCGTCCTCGGGCAGGCCCTGGAGCAGCTGCTTGGTCACCATCAGGTTCCTCAGTCACCGAAAAGTGCGTTCTTCCAGGTCGGCTGTCACTCTCCTATGGTTTCCGAGTAACCACAAGAGAGCAGATCGGAAGGGCGAAAACCGTGGCCACCATTGATGTCTTCACCTACAACGTGCCGGCCGAGAGCGACTTCGGCTACTCACAGGCGATCAAGTCCGGCGATCTGATCCACGTCTCCGGACAGCTCTCGTTCGACGAGGCGGGCGAGTTCCTCCACGCGGGCGACTTCGCCGCCCAGCTCAAGCAGACCTACGCCAACATGGACAGGGTCCTGGACCACTACGGCGCCACCCGGAACCAGGTCGTCTCGCAGACCGTGTACGTGGTGAACCTGCGGCAGAACGCCGCGGCGACGGCGGAGGGCAACCGGGCGTACTTCGGCGACCACCGCCCGGCCAGCACGGTCCTGGGCATCACTGAACTGACCTTGCCCGGCCAGGTCATCGAGATCAGCTTCGTCATCGACACGAAGCTGCCCGCTTGAGTCCGCCTCCTCGCACGTCGCACAGCCCTCTGGGGTCACCGTTCGTTCGGGCCCGGGTGCTGGCCGAGCCGGTAGGAGCGCCGACGTCCTCGAGGGCGTCCGGCTACGTGAGCGGCGTCGGCGCCTCCACCTGGTCCGGTGGGGCTTCACGGGGCTGTTCGGCTGCGGAGCCTCGGTGATCAACGGCCGCTCGATGAGCCTGCATGCTGCCGCCTGGTCAGCCAGGCGGCAGCATGGGTGGCCAGGCCAACATCGAAGACGTCCAGCAGGCCGGCGCTGCGCAGGACATGGCGCTCGTCGGCGGTGAGGTCGGACAGGGTGTGGGTGATGGGGGAGGGGAAGGGGTGGTCGAGGTCAGCGGGGGTGGGGTACGGGCCGGTGTGGCGGATCTCCAGGAAGCATGCGACCGCCGCGTCCGGGTGGAGCGGCAGGCCGCGCGCCTTACCGGTAATCGGTGGCTGTCGCGTCCTTGCCGCCGAAGACGACGTCCCGGAAGTAGCCGAAGGCATCCGGCCGGGAGCCGTCCACGTCGGTGGAGCCGTAGACCTTGGCCAGATCCCCGCTGAAGACGGACTTGCCGTTCCACCGCGCCCGGTCCGGGTCGGCGGCGAGCGCGGCGACCGCGCGCCCGACGAAGTGCGGTGATTCGGCGATGGCGAAGTGCGGCTCCTTTCCCCGTCGCGTAGACGGTGGCCCCGGCCGCCCCCAGCTCGACGGCCATCGCCCGGCCCGCGCCGCGGGTCGCCCCCCGCGACGATTGCGGGGGCGCTCGGGAAGGCCGGTCGTGGTCCCGTGAGGATGGGCGAGACGGGTCCGGTCAGTGCCACCGACGCCTACCCTTCGGGCCGACAGTCGTCGCGGATGAGCAGGTCCCGCAGTGCGATCTCGAACTCCGCGTCGTTCGTGGCGCCGATATCGGCCAGCATGATCCGCAAACGTGTCAGCATGTCGGACCGGTCCCACTGTGTTCGGGCTGAACGGAGCAGCCGCCAGGGCCCGTGGATGAGGCCACCGCCGGCCAGGACGGTCTGGGGGATGGTCCTCGGCGGGGAGGCGTATGTCCGCTCGGCTTTCGGACGGCGCAGTGGCTGGTACCGCCGGGTCCTGCGGCACGCGGACACGGAGGTGGAGGTGGAGGTGGCCGGGGTCCGGCTGTCCGTCACTCTCCAACCTGTGGTGGACGACCCCGAACTCGTCCAGCGCGTCTCCGGTGCCTACCGGGCCACGTACGGGTTGGGCCGACCCGGCGAGGCCGCGGCCACCACCATGCGGCTAACGAAGGTCGGGCAGGTTCCGCAGCTGCCTGCGTGAGGCGAGCCCAAGCTTGCGGAAGATGTTGCGCAGATGCGCGTCCACCGTCCGCGGGCTGAGGAACAGCTTGGCCGCCACTTCCTTGGAGGTGGCGCCGTCCGCGACCAGCCGCGCGATGTGCACCTCCCGCATCGTCAGCTGGTCCGATGCCTTCGACGTGCGGCTGCGGGCCTGCGCGCCCGTGGCGCGCAACTCACCGGCGGCGCGCTCGGCGAACGCCTCCACCCCGAGGTCGGTCAGTGACTCGTGCGCCAGCCGCAACTCGGACCGGGCGTCACGCCGTCGGCCCTGCCGACGCAGCCACTCTCCGTACAGCAGATGTGCCCTGGCCCGGTAGACCACCAGGGCGCTGTCGTCGAGAAGGCCGATCGCCTCCTGATAGGCGGACTCGTCCTCGGCTACCATGGCCCGCGCATAGGCC
Source organism: Streptomyces sp. 5-10 (assembly GCF_014712245.1). Taxonomy (NCBI): domain Bacteria; kingdom Bacillati; phylum Actinomycetota; class Actinomycetes; order Kitasatosporales; family Streptomycetaceae; genus Streptomyces; species Streptomyces sp. 5-10. The sequence goes on along the minus strand of NZ_JACVYG010000017.1, from coordinate 167,121 downwards.
TCGACACCCAGCCCCCAGGCCTGCCGACCCGCCTGCGTGCGCTCTTGGAGGGACGCGAGGGCCGCGGCGGCGAGTTCGGCCTCGCCGCACCGCACGGCCGCCTCGACCAGTTCGGGCAGGGCAAGGCCCGCCGTGCCGACAGCGCCGTACTCGACCGCCTGCTTCGCCGCCTCCAGCGCGGCCGGGTAGTCGGCCAGACCGTTGTTGAGCACGGCCGTCGCCCACGGCACGCTGAGGCTCATCCGGTGATCCACCGACGCGAACAGTTCGACGGCCTCCTCGCGCCGCCCGCGCATCGCGGCCAAGTGGAGGCGCGGGTGGACCAGCGGTGCCGCGCCGGTGGCGTCGGCGATCGCCTCCTCCTCGGAGATCAGCTCCATCGCGGCACCGAAGTCGCCTGCGTGGACGGTCGCCGTGGCCTGCATGGCCAGTCCGATGGGCAGCGAGTGGAAGGAGCCTGACTCGCGGCCCGCCGCGACGGCACGAGTGGCGATGCCGTACAAGGCATCGAAGTTCCACAGCTCGGTGGCCACCATGAAGCCCAGTGACGGCCGCTTGGCCCACACCTCGTCGTCGAGGTCGTCGACGACCGGCCGGAGGATCTCCCCAGCCGCCGGATACCCGTCGCCGACCAGGCTGATCAGGCCGGACAGGAGCGCGTCCGCGCTGGAGGCCGGCCCGTCCGGATCCGAAGAGGCCGAGGCCTTCCTGGCGGCCTTCACCACGTGGTCGAGGCCGCCGAGCAGAAGGCCCATCTCGATGGCGTCCAGGTAGCACTCCCGCGCCCAGGCACGATCGGTGGCCACCAGCCGGTCGGCGGCACGCAGGAGGTTCTCCGTAGGGCGTTCGTCGCCCCGGCGGCGGACGAAAGACAGCCTGCCGCGGAGCAGGTCGGCCCTGGCGGCCTGGCGCGGATCGTCCGTCGGGACGGTGCTGAGCAGATGGGCCGCCCTGTCGAAGTCGCCCACCGAGAGCTTGGCCTGGATCGCGGCGAGGGCCCGCTCGGCGCGACGGTCCGGGCTGATCGTGAGCGCGGCCGAGCGTTCGAGGAAGGCCGCGGCCGCGGCAACACCGCCACGTTCCTGGGCGCGGGTGGCGGAGGCTTCGAGCTCGGCGGCGACCTGCTCGTCCGGTCCGGCGCTGGCCTGGGCGCGATGCCAGGCCCGCCGGTCGGGGTCGGTGACCGGGGTCACGACGGCCAGCGCCTCGTGCGCCCTGCGTCGCTCGTCCGGCGCCGCGGCGCGGTAGGCGGCCGAGCGGGCGAGGGGGTGGCTGAAGCGGATCCGGGTGCCGAACTCGACCAGCGGGACGGACTCCGCGGCGGCGGGGTCGATGCCCAGCCGTTCGGCCGCACGCCACAGCAGGCCGGGGTCGCCGATCGGGTCGGCGGCGGCGACGGTCACCAGTTGCCGGGCCGGTGGCGACAGGACCTCCAGCCGGGACCTGAAGCTCTGCTCGATCATGTCGGGCACCGAGTCGGGCTGGGCGAATCCGCCCGCCATCCCGTCGAGTCCGGCGGTCCTGGGAAGCTCCACCAGCGCGAGGGGGTTGCCGCGCGCCTCGTCCAGGATGCGGTCGCGCACCCGCTCGTCCAAGGGAGCACGGAGCACCGCGGCCAGCAGCGCGCGGGCATCCGCTTCGCCAAGCCCCTGGAGGGTACAGCTGGGCAGCTCGTTCAGCTCGGGCAGGCGGGTCGGCTCGCGCGCCGCGAACACGAGGGCGATCGACTCGGCCGAGACTCGGCGGGCCAGGAAGGCAAGCGCCTTGGCCGACGCCTGGTCCAGCCACTGTGCGTCGTCGACGACGCACAGGAGCGGGCGTTCCCGCACGATCTCCACCAGGAGGCCGAGCGAGGCGACGCCGACCAGGAACGGATCGGGTGTGCCGGTGTCGAGGCCGAAAGCGATCTCCAGCGCCTTGCGGTGCGGCCCAGGCAACGCCGCCAGCCGGCCGGTGACGGGCGCGAGCAACTGGTGCAGCGCGGCGAACGGCAGCTCCATCTCGAACTCCGCGCCGGACGCCCGCATGACGACGAATCCGGTCGCGGCCTCGTCCAGATGCCGCAGCAGCGCGCTCTTGCCGATGCCCGGCTCACCGCGCAGCACCAAGGCGCCGCCCGAGCCCTCCCGTGCCGCTCGGAGCAGGGCGTCGAGCTGCCGTATCTCGTCCTGACGACCGATCAGCACATCCGTGTATGTCTCGAGCATGCCCGAAACCTATGCGGTCGTGAGCCGCCGGGGGGAATCCGGGAGAGACCCCAGTCGCAGACGGCCGCCCCGCTGTGGGCGTCCGGTCCGGCAGCAACGGTTCGATCCGCGCCCACTGCGCGTCAGCCAACGGCAACCCGGACCAACGAGCCACTGAACCGAACGGAACTGCCCAAGGGCCGTCCCGCAGGGGGCGCGTATAGGCAATGACCACCGACGCGAGCGGCGGGCGCTCGCTGCGAGTGTCGAGCCATGAGCCGCACCGCACCGCAACGAATCACCACGGGCTGGATACCGCTGGCGGTTCTGGCCACTGCCCAGTTCCTGGTCGTGCTGAGCACCTCGATCGTGAATGTCGCCCTGCCTCAGATCCGGACCGGGCTTGATCTGTCGGACACGGGCCAGGCGTGGACGGTCAACGCCTATGTACTGGTCTTCGGCGCGCTGTTGCTGCCGGGCGGGCGTGCGGGCGACGTATACGGCCTTCGCCGCGTGTTTCTGCTCGGCATCGGCCTGTTCGCCCTCTCCTCCCTGGGCGCGGCACTGGTGCCCACGGCGATCGCGCTGATCGTCTGCAGGGCAGTGCAGGGAGTCGGCGCCGCGCTGCTGGCGCCCACGGCGCTGGCCCTCGTGCTCACGCTCTATCCCGACAGAAAGCGGCGTGGCACCGCGCTCGGAGTTTGGGGCGCGGTCTCCGGTGCCGGCGGGGCGGCGGGCGTGCTGCTGAGCGGGCTGCTCACCAGCCTGTACGGCTGGCGTGCGGTGTTCGCCGTGATGGTGCCCCTCGCCCTGACCGTCCTGGTGGCCACCTGGCTGCTGGTCGGGGCCGACCGGCCAGGTGGCGGAACCCTCGACGCTCCGAGCGCGATGACGGTGACGGCGGGGCTGGTCGCGCTCACCTACGGCCTGTCCGGCCCGTGGCCGCTCGCGGTAATCGGCCTGGCGCTGCTCGGCCTGTTCGCGGCCCTCCAGCGCCGCTCCGCCGACCCACTCCTTCCGGCCCGCATGAAGATCGTGGCGGTGCCCAACGTACTGATGGCCCTCCTCGGCGCGGTCTGGCTCGGCCTCTTCTACTTCCTGCCGCTCTACCAGCAACGCACCCTCGGCTACTCGCCGTTGGAGGCCGGGCTGACCCAGCTCCCCCTCGCCCTCATGATCACCCTCTCGTCCTGGGTCACCGGCAAAGTCTCCGACCGCTACGTGCTCCCCGTGGGCCTACTGGTTCTCGCGGCCGGACTGGGCTGGCTGTCCCGGACCCCGGACGAGGGCATTTTCCCCGTGGACCTGCTCGGTCCGGCGCTGCTCATCGGCATCGGCCTCGGGGTGGCCTTCGTACGGCTCACCGCGATGTCCTCCGCGGGCGTCCCGCCCGCCGACAGCGGTCTGGCCGGTGGCCTGGTCAACGCCACCCGGCAGATCGGCGGAGCCGTCGGCCTGTCCTTCCTGACCCCGCTCCCCTCCTACGGCTCGGCCTTCCTGGCCTGCGCCGCCCTGGCCCTGCTCATCTCGGCTCTCTCGACGCGAAAGGCATGACCATGCCCCTCACCAAGCCCTACATCAGCGGGCACTTCACCCCCGTCACCGATGAGATCACCGGCCGCGAGCTGAAGGTGCGCGGGACCCTCCCGCCCGAGCTGAACGGCCGCTACTTCCGCAACGGCCACAATCCCAAGCCGGGCGTCACCCCCACCCACTGGTTCCGAGGCGAGGGCATGATCCACGGCATCCGGCTCACGAACGGCCGGGCGGAGTGGTACCGCAACCGCTGGGTGCGCACCCCCTTCCTGGACGGCGTGCCGTTCACTGGAACCGAGCTCGAAGTCAGCGTCGCCGCCACCAACATCATCTTCCACGGGGGCCGCTACCTGGCCCTGCAGGAAGCCAACCTGCCCTGGGAGGTCAGCGCCGACCTCGACACGATCGGCGTCCACGACTTCGGCGGCAAGCTCACCAGCGCGATGACAGCCCACCCCAAGGAGGACCCGGACACCGGCGAGCTGCACTTCTTCGGCTACGGCCCCTTCCCGCCGTACCTGACCTACTACGTGGCCGACGCCTCCGGCGACATCGTCACGTCGCAGGTCATCGACGGCTCCGGCCCCTCCCTCATGCACGACTTCGCCATCACCCGCGAGCATGTCGTCTTCATCAACTCGCCGGTTGTCTTCGACGACGCCGAGCACTCCGGCATCCCCTACCGCTGGCACGACGACGTCCCGCTGCGCATCGGCGTGATGCCGCGCGCCGGCGGCAGGACCACCTGGTTCGAGGTGCCCGACCAGGCGGCGCTGCTGCACGTCACAGGCGCCTACACCGACGCGCAGGGCCGAATCGTCCTCGAAGCACCGCGCTTCGACCGTTCCGCCTGGGAGAACTCGTGGAAGTGGTGGGTCGGCGCCCCCGGCTACGGCACCAGCCCCGACGCCGGCTCGACGTTCTACCGGTGGACCATGGACCCGGCCACGGGCAAGGTCACCAGTGAGTCCCTCAACGACCTGGCCACCGAGTTCCCGTCGATCAACGATGCCCACACCGGCTCGGCCTACCGCTACAGCTACGCCATCGCCTTCCCCGGAGCGGGCCTGTCGGGCTACCACACCATCAAGTTCGACACGCGAACCGGCCAGGAGAAGCTGCTCGCGCACGGTGAGGGCCGGATGCCCGGCGAGGCCGTCTTCGCCCCCGCCGAAGGCGGGACCGCCGAGGACGACGGCTACCTGCTCACCATCGTCAGCGACCTCAAGGCCGACGCTTCGGAGCTGCTCGTGCTGGACGCGAGCGACCTGAGCACCGTGGCCGCCGTCGAACTCCCCCGCAGGGTGCCCGCCGGCATCCACGGCCACTGGATCCCCGACGCCGATCCGTCCGCCTGATCCACCCCGGCCGCCCGGGCCGCCGTTGACTCTCCGTCACGGCGGCCCGTGCCCCCAACTCCGAGGAACCGCCACGACGTACCCCACGACCATCGACGAGAGAACGCCCCCATCGTCGCCGGCCGCACCATCCGGATCGCTGCTCCCCTCGAGCGGGTCAACACGATGGTGACCAGATCCGCCGCGTGGTTCTTCGACACCGCCTCGCTCCGCATGACCGCCTCGGCGATCTTCCAAGCCCTGGCCTTGTCGTACGACAGGCCCGTTCGCTGACGTACGGCGGTGCGCTGCCGCTCCGCCGTACGGCTCGCCGCCCTCGGCAGGGTGACCGGAAGCAGGCGCGATGCATGCACAGGTCATACCAACGCACCTCAACGCCCGCTTCACCTGCCTGCGACCTCGCCGCGCTGCCTTGGCCGAGCGGGGGCGAAGGTGGGCCGCCATCCGCGCCCCTCCACGCCCCCGTCGCACCACCTGTACGCACTGTGGTCAACTGGCTTCGCTGTGTAGCTTCGGAGTTGGAGCTTCCGCGTCCATCAGGGGAGCGGGGCCCGGATTCAGGAGGTCAGGATGGTTCGTGCAACCACCCTTGCTCTGACTGCTCTCGCTGCTGCCGGCGTCCTCATCGGGGGCACCACGACCGCCCTCGCCGACGACCGCTCCAGCGGCAAGAAGGCGGACGTCGCCCCATCCGCAAAGGCAGATGCCAGCTCGGAACTGCTGGCCCCGCACTCGCAGTTCTTCGGCCCCTTCGTCACCGTGCCCCCTGGAGGGAACGTCGTAGCCAGCGTCGCCTGCCCAGCTGGTCAGGTACCCACAGGCGGGGGCGGTACGACCTCAGCCTTCAAGATCTTCTTCACCGACTCCTTCGCCAGCGGCGATTCCTGGATCGTGCGCGGTACCAACACCAACACCGTGAACGAGTCCATCAGAGCCTTCGTCATCTGCACAACTCCCTGACCGGAAGGCTCGGGCGCCTGAAGGCTGGCCTGGGGATCGAGCCTGCGGGCTCGGTCCCCGGGCCCACAAGCCCCGTCCTGCGCACCCCCGGCGACCACGGCAAAATCTGCGGTTAGTAGGTCTTTGCGGGGTCGCGCCAGGTCCCTTTTCGTCGCACCGGTGTCCGACTTTCGTCGTACTGGTTTCGACCGTGGGCTGATGCAACACCCCACGCGCCTGGGCCAAGATCTTCCGCATGACCTCAGACTTCCGCGCCGACAAGGCCCTGCGCACTGCCTTCGGCCCGGTCTACGCAATGCGCCACGTCAGCACACACATCCTGCTGGCCTGCATCAGCAAGGACGAACAGGTCCAGGAGTTCCTCGCCTCGTACGACCTCACGACGCACGTGATCCGCAGGGGGGGGCGCGGGGCGAGGTTCCGTTGGCCGAGCAGGAGGACCGCTCGCTCACGCTCAGCACGGCCGGGGCGGCGGCGCTCGCCCGGTGCCAGGAGCAACCGTCCGTGGCCGGTCAGGGCGCCGAGCGCTCGCCGGCCGATCTGCTGGTGGCCATCCTGGACGACCCGTCCTGCGCGGCGGTGAGCTACCTGAACGGATGCGGAGTGGACGTCGTCGCGCTGCGGCAGGCCGTGCGGTTGGGACAGGTCCCTGTCGTGGAGGACGCCGTCCCGCCGGAGCTGCGCTCCACCCGCGACGCCCTGGTGGGCCGCCGCCGCTACAAGCCCCGTGAGCTGGGGCAGTTCTGGACGACGCTGCTGGTCAGGCTCATGTCGATCAACGCCGCGGCGCACCCGGCTCGGCATAGGCGGCGATCAGCAGCCGCGTCCACCGGTCTGCTGCTTCCGTCGGGTCAGCCTCGAGCGCAGCCGGTCCCATGCCTGCGCGGGCGCCTTCCCGTAAAGGCGGGTGTCGGTGACCGTCACGGCTAACTCGGTGCCCCAGGCTGTGGGACCGCCGAAGACGAACTCGCCGCCGTGCTCGGGCGGTCGGCCGCCTTTGGGGTCGTAGACCCGCGGCGGTGTCGGCCGTCGCATGACCCGGTCGGAGCGGAGTCGGCCGAGGAGGCGCGGTGCGCATCATCACCGTGATCCAGCCGGACATCAGCAAGTGGTTCGACCGAGCTCGGCGTCCGCGTCCAGGACGGCGACTGAGCATGCCGCCCCCGCCGCGCGTCTGCGCGTCCACGATGCGTTTCCGCTCCCCGGTGGCCAGCCCCGGATAGTGGACGCGAGCGACGCGCGAGTGGGTGGCGAGGAAGGCGGCGACAGCCTGCGCGGTGTCGTTCTGCGCGCGGACCCGCACGGGCAGGGAGCGGGCGAGGAGGAATGCGGTCGTCGGACTCCTCCGAACCGGGCTGGTCGACCCGGTCATTGCGCGGCAGCCGCCCGGATGAGGGCCGTTGCCGCTGTCTCGATGTCGTCTGGGGTGGTCCAGGGCCCAGGGACAGCCGCAGGGTGCCGAGCGCGCGGGCTGGGTCGAGGCCCATGGCGGTCAGCACGGGGGAGGCGGTGTGGGCGCCGCTGTGGCAGGCCGATCCGGTGGAGGCCGCGATCTGGCCGGCGGCGGCGAGGAGCTCGTGGCCGAGGAAGCACTCGATGCTGATGTTCAGGGTGTTCGGCAGGCGCTGCTTGTCGGGCCCGTTGAGGTGGACACGGCCGGGCAGCCCGTCGGTGAGCCGCTGGTGGAGTTCGTTACGCAGGGCCGCGATGTGGGCTGGGGCGCCGGCGGCGAGGTCGGCGGCCGCTATTTCGGCGGCGGCGCCGAGGGCGACGGCCAGGGCTACCCGAGAAGCGACTGCCCGGCCGACTCCGCCCCTGCGCCAACGCCGAGTGCCAGCTGTTCCTGCTCGACCGCAGCCGCCCCAACCGCGCCCGCCGGTGCTCGATGGCTGTCTGCGGCAACCGCGAAAAGCACGTCGCCACTACAAACGCACCCACTGAGCTTGTTCTTGGTCCGACCTCGAACGATGCCCCGAACGCGTCCGCTCGTCGTTCCCGTGCCGTGGATTTCCCCGCCACAGGGCGGGCGCCCAAGCACGGCACGGAGTTACGCTTCGTCGGTCCCGACACCTGGGGTCAGCCCGATGCTGCGACCGTGCAGGTCACCGACCGCTCCGGCTACCGGCCTGTCAGGCCAGGGACGTCGACCTGCGCTGCGCCGATGATGAGAGACTCCCGGCCGCAGATATATGTCCGGGCAGGCACCCGGCACACCCCGCAGACGGGCGCGCGCTGCCGCGCCCCGGGCCCGGCTCGCGGGCTCTCGTTCGTCGTGATGCACTTGAAACAGGACGCAATCAGGCTCAGCAGGCCAGGTCAGCCGTACACGTCGATGGAGCGAGGTGTTGGCGGTGGAATGGCTGCCGATCGGTCCGGACTTCGTGTTCACACCACGCGATGTGGGTTTCCAGCGGTTGTCCCGGCGGAACGAAGCGGGACGCCAGGGATTCGTGCAGGACATCGCGGTGGATCCGACGAACGCCTCGACGATCTACGTCACCGAACGGCCGGGGTCCGGAGGCACGTCCGCCTTCCGGACGCGTGACGAGGGCCGGTCCTGGACGCCGATCGCCGACTCGTTGCAACAGACGGACCCCGACGTCGATCCGTTCTGCGTCGCCGTGAATCCGGACCACCCGGAGATCATCTACCTCGGTACCTACTGGCACCGCACGGTGCATGTGTCCGACAACCGCGGAGAACCCGGCTCCTGGAGCACGGGCCACTCCCTCGGGGGGAGGGTCCGCAAGCTGATCGTGGACCCCAGGACCTCGTCCGATCCGACGACGACCGTGCTCTACGCGGCGACGGAGGACGGGTTCTACCGCTCACCCGACGGCGGCGTCACCTGGAGCCTGGTCCTCGGCGGCCACATCAGGGGGCAGGCCGCCTGGATTCCGCGAACCGGCACCGCACACTTCTACGCGGGCGTCACACGCACCGGGATCTTCCACACGACCGACCCCGCGGGTGGCGCCACCGCCTGGACCAACCTCAGCGCGGCCGGGATCGGGCTCCCGGCCTACACCCCGGCGTCGGCCACCGCCCCGGAGGCCTTCGACATCATCCTGCTCGACTTGTGCCTGCGGGATCCGTCGCGCGTCTACGCCTGGCACACCCGCGCAGGCGAGTCCGTGTCGCTCCACACCACCGCCGATCCGCTGGTCAGCTGGTCGCAGGTCCCCTGGACGGGACAGCCATCACCCCTCGACTACTACGGCATGTCGTTCGCCGTCGCCCCGAACTCGCCCGGCGACGGGGTCAACGACATCCTGATGTTCGGCAGCGTCAAATTCGCGCGCTCGAAGGATGCGGGAAGGACCTGGCACGACGAAAACCTCTCGTTCCACCAGGATCAGCACGCCATCGCCTTCGCCCCCCTCGCCCCGTCCCCTGGCTCGATTCCGGCGACCTACATCGGGTGTGACGGGGGAATCGGGAAGAGCGCCAACTTCGCGGACCCGGCCTATGCGGTCGAGGCGCCACCGGCTGACTTCAACGAACTCGAACTGCTCTCGGACTCGGCCGCCTGGCAGAACCTCGACCACGGCAAACAGAGCAGCGCGATCTACCAGTTCACCTCCGATCGCCGACTCCCCGCCCTCACCTACGTCGGCTGCCAGGACACCGCCGTGAACGCGGGAACGGGCGCACTGGGGTGGCGGGGGCTCTCCGACGGCGACGCCGTACAGGTGGCCATGGCACCGGGGCCGAACGGAGTGGTCCTGTGGGCCGTGGGAGCGCTGTACGACGGCTGGCCGGGCTATCGCGTCGTTCGCTTCGACGATCACCGTGAGCCCCAACTCGACGCCAGTTTTCCCACACTCGACGGCAGGCTGATGGCAGCGACCAGCCCGTTCGTCGTCGGGCTGGACGACAGATGCCTCGCCGGCGTGGAGGTCCGGGACACATCGACCACGCTCACCTCCGCCATCACGGCAGCCCCCACCCCACAGGCCGTGACGCCTGCCTCGATGAACAACATCATCGTGGGGTCCGTCGCGACGATCGACGACGGCACCGCCAACGCGGAGACGGTGACCGTCACCGCGACCACGGCGAGCACCTTCACCGCAACGTTCGCCATGAGCCACTCCGCCGGTGCCACGGTTGTCCTGACCCGCGCGATGGTCGCGCGCATCGCACAGGACGGCACGGCCACCCGGACAAGCCAGGACTTCGTGCCGTACGGCCACGTGTCGTTCGTGTCCGCCCACCCGGGCGACGCCGACGTCCTCTACTGCGCCACTGACAGCGACGCCAGGAACACCGGGCGTCTGTGGCGAACCACTACGGGCTCGACGGCCGGGCCGGGCACGGTGTGGTCCGAGATCTCCGCCAACCGGCCGTCACCGGTGGAGATCCGCTCCATGACGGTGAACGGATCGGGCGAGGCGTTCGTCGTCACACAGCCACTCACGACCGTCTCCGGTACCCGCACCCCGCTCTTCCGCGTCTCCGGGGGCAGTTGGGAGCCCCAGACGAGTGCGGGGTTCCCGGACGGCCCCGGCTACGGCCCCGTGGTCGCCGACCCCCTGAGCCCGGACCTGCTGTACGTGGCGGTGGGCTCCCGTGTCTACCGGGCCGGCCGGACCGACTCGGCATGGCAGTTCTCGGACATCAGCACAGGACTGCCCGGGCCGCAGGTGAACGACCTGTGGGTCGGGAACATCGGGAACGCGACCGCGCCCAGGGTGCTGTTGCGTGCCGCGGTTCCCACGCGCGGGGTGTGGGAAGTCGACGTGACGCCGGGAGCCACGAGCCCGCCGGTGGATCTGTACGTGCGGGACAACCTGCTCGACATCGGCTGGCTCCACCCCTCCCCGGACGGCCTCCCCAACCCCTACAAGCCCAGGGAGACGGTCCGGCACTACCACTGTGAGGACATCAAGATCGACGTGCGGCAACGGCACGGCAGTCCGGGGGGCAGCGACTTCTACCAGACGGATCCCGAAGGGAACCCCATACCCCCGCTCAGCCATGTGCTGTTCGACCAGCTCCGGGAGAGCGGCTCCGATCTCCCGCAGGCCGGCAAAGCCCTGGTACACGTGCAGGTCCACAACAGGAGCAGCACGCCGGCCAGCGGGGTGCAGGTGTGGGCGATCTACTGCAACGCCTCCGCCGGACTGCCCTCGTTGGCCACGTCCCCCTCCATGGGCAACGCGTTCCCGTTCTGGAGCCAGTTCTCCAGCGACGGCACCATCACCCCCAACCTGCCGGCGGACAGTCCGTGGAAGGCCATCGGAGCTCCCCAGACGCTGCCGGGCATCGACGCGGCCCACCCACAGGTCGCTTCCTGGGCATGGTTCACCCCCGAACTGCCGACCGCGGACAACGGCCACGTATGCATGGTGGCGTTCGTCCACAGCCCCGCGGCACCGGTCGGGGAGAACGTGCGGATGAACGTGGACGAGATCGCCCCGACCAACCGTCAGGTCGGGCAGAAGAACCTGCACGCCGGCCCTCGTATCCCGCCCGAACCCGTGCCTGGCAGGGGTGGGGCGCGCATGCGCGAGTACGTGGAGTTCCACAACCCGACCGCGGGGGAACGGCGAACGGATCTCGTGTTCGACCTCCGCGGCCTCCCACGCGAATGGGAGGTCACCTTCCTGCTGACGCCTCTTCGTACCGAAAAGCCGCTGAAGAAATCCCTCTTCGGAGTCTCCGCACGCCGCAAAGCCCGACGGGCAGACCTGCCCGTCAGCCCTGTCCTCCCCACACGGTGGCCGACCAGGCCCCGGGGGATCCGGCCACGCAGCTGGATCCGCTGGCTCCGGCAGGTGGGGAGCATGCTCCGGTGCGTGCTGCGGAACGTGGCCGCGCGGCTGATCCGGCGCCCGACAATGCTGTGCGTCCCGGAAGGGACGCCCGTGATCGAGTTGCCGTCCTTCGCGCCCATCGTCCACCGGGCCGAGCCCTCGGCGTCGGCAGGCGTCCGTGGAGTCCTGCTTCCGGCCTTCGGGAAGGCCGCCGCATACCTCAGCGTCCGAGCGGCGACAGGGCGTCTACCGGCAGGCGCGGAGTACCGATTCGAGGTGCAGCAACGCCTCAACGCCGGAGACGACACGGATGGCCTCGCCGGAGGCAGCACATACGTGGTGAGTGTGGCGGGCCACCCGGAGCAGCACCCACCGACCCAGCCCCCGGACACCGAGGACGAAGAGCGCAGACGCTTCGAGCGCGACATTGAGAAAGAACGTCTGGACGTACTGCCCGTATGGACCCACGAGGCGGTCAAGCGCGCGCGTGCGGAGACCCGCGGGTCGGGAGGTTGAGCCGGACGGCAGCGTGGTGAGCGGAGAGGGCCTTGCGCCGCCCCCCAGGAACCGCAGAGCCGCGTAGCCGGGTCTCGTTCGGAACGTCACCGAACCAGCGACCACGTCCCGCGGTCCTGCGACGTGAACAACTCGCCAGCCCGCACCGTCACCGTGATCGTGCGCGCAGCAGTCGCGAACTGCCGGGTGGTCAACCACGCCCTGTTCAAGGCCAGGGGACCGGGGGAGCAGTTCCCCAACTACGTGCTGGACGGCGAGCTCTGGCTCGAGCAGGACACGCAGGAGGAAGAACGTCCCGGTTCCGGCCGGCACGTGCCTGGCATCTGGGACCGCATCCTGATCAGGGATCTCCTCGGCCTCGACGGACACGTCCGCCTTGACCCTGACATTCACAAGGCGTTCCGCGCCATCTTCCCCGATTCAGACGACGACACCGCCCCGCACCCGCGCTTCCAGGAACTGGCCGGGATCCTCGCCCGGGCCGTCAGCCGCGACACCAGGGAGGACGAACTGCCCGTCCTCAAAACGGAAATCTCCCGAGCGCTCAAACGCCTCAAGATCCCCAAGGCGCGGCACCCGGGCGTCACCAACGCGCTGCTCGTGCGCGCCTGGCTGGGCGGCCTCCACCAGAGCCTGGCCTACCTGAAATCAGTGATCGCCGGACTCGGCTCCCCGCTGACCGCCGGCCGTGAACTGGCACGAGCACTCGGCTCCTTCACACACAACGGCGCCCTGCCGTACGGGCCCCTGGACTACCCAACTCTTCGGATTCAAGATCAACAAGGACAACCGGGGCGGCGGTGAACTCTTCGTCCAGTCCCTCGGCGGCGACCCCCATACCGGAACCGTCCAGCTCGGCGGCACCATGGCCCTCGCCACCGCCGGCATCGAGCGCAGCGTCTTCGCCCTGTCCGCGGCCGCCTTCTTCCCCGGCCGCGCCCGCCGCGGAGGCACCCCCGTCCAGCTCTGCCTCGCCGACAACTCCCTCCTCGACACCCGCCTGGGCTCCGACTTCCCCTCGCTGGTCCGCTCCTACTACGACGGCCTCACCGAAGACGAACAGGCCAGCCTCCGCCGCGTCTACGGCTCCACCCTGACCGCCTGGCTCGACTTCGCCCACGCACCCGACATCCCTCCGCTCACCCACGTCCCCCTGCCCCGCAGTGAAGACCTTGATCACGAAGGCGTCTGATGACCACGGACCAGACCCAGCTGTCCCTGCCGGCCTGCCACACCGACGAAGAACTCCTGGGATCGGTACTGCTGTGCCGCCTGCCCGAGGTGAAGATCGACACCGCCTGGAAGAAGCTGCGCGAGGATTACCGCGGCATCACCGGCTCCAAGGCCAGCCTCCCCTACAGCGGCCTGCTGACCGTCCTGCGCGCCATCGGCTACACCAGCGCCACGCTCTACCCCACCTCCAAGACTCACCCGCCGAAATTCCTCGCCACCACCCAGCCCATCAACCGCGAGGACCTGCACGCCGCCATCACCCTCTGGGAGCAGGCACTGCTGCAGACGCCGGCCGGCCGGGGTAGCCCGGGCGAGGGGCGGGGGTTCGTGGCTGGGTGTCGGGCCGGGGGTGAACCGGTGCAGGTCAGCCCTGGACGGAGAAGAACAGCGTGTCCATGGTGTGCCCGTGCTGGAGAGCGCTCTGCCATTCGTCGTGCTCGACCCGCATCGTATCGATGATCTTCTTGGTTTCGTAGGTGAAGGCGTTGTCCACGCGGTCCAGGACTGCGGTGTAGGCGTCGGCGAGTGGCTCGGCCTTGGCCAGCGGCAGACGGCCGATGGCCGGGTACCCGTCCACTGGGGCCGGGACGTGGAAGGGGATCTCCTCGGGCGGCCCGGCGAACAGGAAATCGATCGGCAGCAGGTCGGCGGGGACCCCGAGGCGCCCCAGTTCGTCGCTCATGCGCCCGAAGAACGTGGAGGGTTTGGAGTACACCCCGAAGTCGATGGGGTCGGACCCGCTCCAGTCGATGATGTGCTGGAGCGCCTTGTAGTAGGCGATGCCCACGTGTTCGCCGTCCGCGTTGGCGTGGCGCGCGAGGAGGTGGTCGAGTGCCTCGGGGATGGTCAGCCCCAGATCGATGCCCTGACGCTCGAGGCTGAGCTGGTCGCTGTGGGCGTCCTTGCGTATGTGATCATCGAGCATGCGCCGCTGGTTGGCGTCGAGTTCGTCTCCTCGCAGGTAGGACACAATGTCGTTCTGGTCGGCGGTGGTCATCGTGATGATGTGGCTCATGGCTTCATGGTGCCAGCAGGTCCGGACACTGATCGGGAGCCGGTGAGGCGGCCGTCAGAATGTCCCGGACTCACGTCCCGCAGCGTAGGCGGGCCGTGTCAGCAGGTTGTCACCCGGCAGGGCCGGCGGTGGCCAGCCCCCGTGCCGCGCCCCGCTCGCGCAGTCGGCCCGTGAGGTGTGTACCGGTCACCGAGACGTCCGTGAGCCATGCGACGGCGCTCAGCTGTTCTGCCAGTGCACCGGTGTATGGCTTGGGGGGCTGAGCGCCTGTGCTCGCAGAGCTCCGGAGCACCAAGGCGTCGTATCGTGGCCTGGGGGGAACGTGTTCAGTGGCGGGAGCGGGGTCTGTACCTGTCCAACGGTGGCACAGAGGTGTTCATCGACACGTTGATACCGGCGGTGTCCGATCTGGCTGATGACTGCTGGGACGATAGTCGAGTCCTTCATACCGGCCGGCGACTCTCTCCTCGCCGGAGACTTTCCCGGCGCGGATGAGCGTGCGGTTGCCTCATGTCTGCAACACCGCTGGAAGGCGGTTGGTCGGCGGGGCATGAGGGCTTCCTCGGTGGGTGGAAGTCCGCTGATGCGTTCGATGTTGACGGCGATGGCCGTCAGAACGTGCTGGACGTGTGCCTTTCCCTGTTCTCGGTAGCGGCAGCGGCGCATGCCGTGTCCGTGGGCGAACTCGTTGACCGTGCCCTCCACTCCGGAGCGGACCGCGTAACGGGCCTTCCACTGGGGCGTCTGCTGCTCGGTGCGGACGCGGAGCTGCAGGTCGCGGAGTTCGCGTGGGGGAAAACCCACGGTGCGGGCGCTGTCGACGGTAGGCGTGCAGCGGGATCGGACGGGGCAGGGGCGGCACTGGCTCTTGGTGAACCGGGCCACGATCAGCGGGGCCGCGGTGGGCGAGGAGGTCGGGTAGGGGCCATGCCAGCCCTGGCTGACTTGTCCCTGGGGGCAGGTGACCTGCCGGCGGTCGTAGTCGATGGAGAAGTCGTCCCGGGCGAAGCCCTCGTTCTGGCGGTGCTGACGGGTGGGGTTGCTCCGCAGCGGCCCGGAGACGGTGACCTGGTGTTCACGGGCGGCTTGGTCCAGGTGGGGCAGGGAGGTGTAGCCGGCATCGACCAGGTGCTCGGCGGGCAGCAGTCCGCGACGCGTCAGGCGTGTGTGGATGCCGGGCAGGACTTGACCGTCGTGGGTGGTGGCCGCGGTGGTCGCCACGTCCGTGATCACGTTGGGTCCGTCGGGACCGCAGGTCTCGGTCAGGTGAGCGGCGAATCCCTTCCAGCTGATGATGTGGCCGTGCCGTGCGTAGCGGGCCGAGGTGTCGTAGGGAGAGACGATCGCCCGGGACGAGGGCGGCAGCCCGTGGCCGCCTTCCTTCTCGGCGGTGCGCCAGCGCAGGTGTCCTGCGGCGTCATAGTGGTAGTTCTGCACCATGATCTGGCGCAGGGCATGGACACGAGGACCGGAGGTGCGGTCGGCTCCGTGCCGGTCGAGGTGTTCCAGGAGCCGGACGGCATCGTTTCCGGTGGCGAGGATCCTGGTCTTGGGCTTGGTGGGGTTCTTGCCCAGCCGGACCGGTCGGCCGTAGCGGAGCCCCCAGTCCTCATCGACCAGCCCGTCGAGCAGGTGAAGGGGACGTGCCGGCGACTTCTTCGAGTGCAGCACGGACCGCTTCGTGATCAGCTCCAGGCGGGTCAGGTCACGCACCGCGGCCAGGACATGGGTGGAGTCGGTGCGCTGCGTGGTGCGTTCGCGCACCAGGCCGGCCTCCTTGAGACGGGCCAGCGCGAGGTCGAGGAGCCGGTCGGCACGGCCGTCTTCGGCGAGCCGGTCGCGGAAGTCGGCCAGCACGCTGTGGTGGAAACCGGGATCGTCCAGCTCCATGGCCATGGCGTACTTGAAGTCGATGCGGCAGCGGACCGCCTCGGCGGCCTGCCGGTCCGACAGGCCGAGCAGGAACTGCAGCACACAGACGGTGGCCGGCTGAGCAGGCGAGAGACCCGGACGCCCGTCCCGCGGGTACCAGTCGGCGAAATCCTCGTCGCACCACAGCCCATCGAGGCGGTCCCGTACCCATATCGCCGTCGTGCCACCCGGGTTGCTCGCCCGCGCGACCTGCGCTGTCAGAGGCGGGACATGCTCACCGGAACGGGGGCGGAGGGACAACGGGCACCTCGACAGCTGCATCGATCGGCAGAACCACCCGAGCATGCCCGTTGATCATGCTGTCGCACCGGGAAACTCCAAGATCCCCGAAGAGTCAAGCTCAGGGCGTGAGCACGAACCGGATGGGATCGCCGATTTTCTTCTCGAGCCGCGAGACGGCGTCGGCCGCCTCCGCCAGCGGGATGTGTGCGGTGATGGACGGAGCCAGGTCGATCCGTCCGGCGGACGTCAGACCGATGAGCTGTTCCACGTGCTCAGCGCCGGAGCCGTAGTGTCCGCGGATCTGGTTGCCCCGGAAGCTGAATCCCGTGCTGTCCGCGATGGTGACCGGCTCCGGAGTGAGCCCGGCCAGGACCAGGACTCCACCGGGCCCGAGCACTGAGGTGGCCTGCGCGCGTGCTGCCGGTACGCCGGCGAAGTCGAACGCGGCCTCGATCCCGCGTCCGCCCGTGGCCTCCCGGACGGCCTCGGTGAAGTCGTCCGCGGTCGGGTCGAGCGCGAAGTCCGCACCGAACGCGAGAGCGCGCTCGCGAGCGGTGGGCAGGGGATCGACGGCGACGATCGGGGCCGCGCCCACCATGCGGGCCAGCCGGATGCCGTGCGCGCCCAGACCGCCCGCGCCCCAGATGCCGACCACCTGTGCGGGGCGCACCGCACCCGTCTCGACGATGGCGGCATACGGTGTGGAGACCGCGTCGGGGATGATCGCGGCCTGGTCGAACGGCAGGCCGTCCGGGATCGGTACCAGGGTGTCCTCACGGGCGACGGCGTACTGGGCCCAGCCGCCGTCGTAGTCCACGCCTCGCGTCAGCGGCTGACGGCACGCCGAGCGACTCAGGCAGCCGCCACACCGGTCGCATGCCTGGCCCGCCTGCAGGACCACCCGCGCCCCCGGTGCCCAGTTCCCCCGCAGTTCCGGCCCGAGCGTGTGAACGACGCCCGCGACCTCATGGCCGAGGGTGACCGCTCGCGCCCTCGCGACGGCATCGACGGGGAACGTCGGAACGAGGCTGCCGTCGATGAGGTGGACGTCCGACAGGCACACGCCGGCGGCCCGGACCTCGACCAGGACCTCACCCGGACCCGGGACCGGCAGGGGGACTTCTTCGACGGTGAACGTACGGCTGTCCAGGTGGAGCCGTCCGGCGAGCATCGTGCTCATAGCGGGAACCTCGATTCTCGTTCGCTTGACGATGTCGCTCGACAACGTCATTTGGTCATCTCGACGCATGGGTCGCTCCGGCGGTTCAGTTGAGCGACCGTGTCATACAACACAATCGCACGACATTGTCGGGCGACAATGTCGTGGGAATGTTGATCGCAAGCGACAGCCGGTGCGGCACGAAAGGCAAACTCATGACCAAGATGGCCCTGCGTGGAACCGAGCCGATCCCTCAGCGTCCGGCCCTCCCGCTGGTCGGCCACGCGTTCAGCGTCCCTGGCGGTGCCGACGGCTTGCTCCATGTGATGAAAGAAGCCAAGGAGCTGGGGCCGCTCTTCAGGCTCCGGATCTTCGGCAACGACATCAACTTCGTCTCAGGCCTGGACCTCGTCACCGAGCTCGCCGACGAGACCCGCTTCCGCAAGAACGTCCACCCGGACCTCGTCGTCCTCCGGGCGATCGGCGGAGACGGGCTGTTCACGGCCTTCAACGACGAGCCGAACTGGCGCAAGGCGCACGACATTCTCATGCCGGCGTTCTCGCTCGGTGCGATGCGCGGGTACCACACGACGATGCTCAAGGTCGCCCGGGAGCTGACAGGGAAGTGGGACCGGGCGGCAGGCGCGGAGCCCGTGGACGTCGCCGCCGACATGACACGGCTCACCTTCGACACGATCGGCCTGTGCGGCTTCGGCTACGACTTCGAGTCGTTCACCCGCGAAGGGGCGCACCCCTTCATCACCTCGCTGTCACGGGCGCTCGGCTTCGCCCAGGCCAAGGGGGAGTCGATCCCCGGTACGGAGATCTTCAAGTGGCGGCAGGCCGAACGGTTCCGCGGTGACGTCACCCTGATGCAGGACCTGGTCGACGACGTGATCCGGCAGCGCAGGGCTTCCGGCGACCAGAGCACCGATGACCTGCTCGGTCGGATGCTGCACACCGAGGACGCGGTGACGGGCGAACCGCTGGACGACGTGAACATCCGCCACCAGGCGATCACGTTCCTCATCGCCGGGCACGAGACCACCAGCGGGGCGCTGTCCTTCGCGCTGTACTACCTCACCAAGCACCCCGAGGTCCTGGCCCGTGCCCAGGCGGAGGTCGACGCGCTGTGGGGCGACACGGAGGCGCCCGAACCGGACTACGCGGACATCGGGAAGCTGACGTACATCCGTCAGGTGCTCAACGAGGGCCTGCGGCTGTGGCCCACGGCGCCCGTCTATGCGGCGGAGCCGCTTGAGGACACCGTCATCGGCGGAAAGTACGCCGTGCGCAAGGGCGAGTCACTGCTGGTGCTCATTCCGCAGCTGCACCGGGACCCGGCCTGGGGCGAGAACGTGGAGCTGTTCGATCCCGACCGGTTCCTGCCCGAGCGGGAGGACGCACGCCCGGTCCACCTGTTCAAGCCATTCGGCAACGGCGAACGCGCCTGCATCGGCCGCCAGTTCGCGCTGCACGAGGCGACCCTGGTCCTCGCGCTCCTGGTGCACCGCTACCGCCTGATCGACCACACCGGCTACCAGCTGAAGATCAAGCAGTCCCTCACCCTCAAGCCCGACGGGTTCACCCTCGGCCTGGCCCGGCGGACCGCCGCGGATCGGCGCCGTCCCGCCGCCGTGACCGGCGTACCCGCGGCCCTGGAGCGGCCCGCGGCCCGGCGCGTCACCGGCACCGCACTGACCCTCCTGCACGGCTCCAACCTGGGGACCTGCGCAGGCATCGCCGGGGACCTGGCCGAGGACGGCGGCGAACGCGGATTCACCGCGACCGTCACGCCCCTCAACGAAGCGGTGGGCAAGCTGACGCCCGGCGCCGGACCCGTGGTGATCGTGGCCGCCTCCTACAACGGCAGGCCGACCGACGACGCCGCGGAGTTCGTCGCCTGGCTGGAGGGACTTGAGCCCGGCTCGCTCGACGGAGTCCAGTACGCCGTACTCGGCGTCGGAGACCGCAACTGGGCCGCCACCTACCAGCGCGTCCCCACCCTCATCGACGAACGGCTCACCGCCGCGGGCGCCGTAAGCCTTCTGGAGCGCGGTGCCGCCGACGCGTCCGGGGACTTCGGCGGCACCGTCGACCGGTGGACGGGTGACCTGTGGACTGCCCTGCTCGACCGGTACGGAGCCGACGGCGAGGCGGCCGCGGTGGAGACGGAGACCGACCAGGATGCGGGGCTGTACGAGCTGCGGTACACGACCGACTCGGTCATCGGCGGGCTCGCGGCACGCCACGGCGTCCAGCCGATGGAGGTGCTCGACGCCTACGAACTGGTCGACACGGACCACCCGCTCGGCCGCTCCAAGCGCTTCGTGCGGCTGCGGCTGCCCGACGGCGTCACCTACCGGACCGGCGACCACCTGGCGGTACTCCCGCGCAATCCCGAGGCCCTGGTCCAGCGGGTCGCCGACCGGTTCGGCCTGGACCTGGACCGCACCGTCCGGCTGCGTGCCCGCCGGCGCAGCCGGGGAGCGCTGCCCGTCGACCGCCCGCTGACCCTGCGCCGGCTGCTGACCGACTTCGTCGAACTGCAGGACGCGGCGACCCAGGAGCAGGTCGCGGTGCTCGCCGAGCACACGGCCTGCCCGCCGGAGAAGCGCCCCCTGGCCGAGCTGGCGGCGGCGCAGCCCGAAGCCTTCCGTGAGCAGGTGACGGTCGCCGGGCGGAGCGTCCTGGACCTGCTGGAGCGCTACCACGCCTGCGAGTTGCCGTTCGAGCGCTTCCTCGAACTGCTCCCCGTGCTGCGCCCGCGTCACTACTCGATCTCCTCCTCCGCGCAGGCGGCTCCGGGAGAGGTGGACCTGATGATCTCGCTGCTGGCAGCACCCCACCGCGGTGGCGAAGGAACCTTTCAGGGCATCGCCTCGCACTACATCCAGACCGTTCGGGCCGGGGACACCGTCCAGGCCAGGGTGCTTCCGTGCAGCGAGTCCTTCCGCCTGCCGCAGGACCCGTCCGTGCCCGTGATCCTGATCAGCGCCGGCACCGGCCTGGCCCCCTTCCGCGGAGCCGTCCTCGACCGCAAGCACACGGGAGCGACCGGGACGCTGCTGTGCTACTTCGGCTGCGACCACCCCGACGTCGACTACCTCCACCGCGAGGAATTCGCAGCGGCCGAGAAGGCCGGGGCCGTCAGCATGCGCCCCACCTTCGCCTGCGCGCCCGAGGACGGCGCCCGCTTCGTGCAGGACCGCATCGCGAAGGAGAGCGACGAGGTCTGGGCCGCGCTGGAGGCCGGCGGACGCGTCTACATCTGCGGCGACGGCCGCCGCATGGCTCCCGCCGTGCGCGAGGCGTTCATGGCCGTCTACCGGAAGTACACGGGCGCGCACGACGAAGAGGCCACCGCCTGGCTCGCCGCCCTGATCGAGTCCGGCACCTACGTCGAGGACGTCTGGGCCGGCTGAACACAGCGGATCCCCTCCACGGGGCACGGGCGTCCGCAGTGCCCGTGCCCCGGGACCCTCCCCCGTTCCAACGCCACCTGCTCTCCCACACGTGAGGTTTCCATGCTTGTCACACGCTCGGCGGTCCGCCGAGGACCCGCGCTCTTCCCCTGCGCGTTGCAACGGAGCGGCCGGTGACGGGGCGCGGCGGTACCGTCCTGACCTTCGGCGTGGCGGTGGCGCTCATCGTCGGAGTGACGCTCGGCAACGGCGGCGCGAATGTGATGCCCGTCTTCGTCGACGACTTCGCCTCGCGCTTTGCGATGTCGAACTCCGGTGCTGGACTCGTCGCCGCGACCCAGCTGCTGGCGACCGCCGTCGTGACCCTGCTGCTGGCCGAACGGGCCGCGCGGCAGGGCCGCGTGCAGATGACCCGCCTCGGCCTCGCCTCCGCGGGAGCCGGCTTCCTGGGTGCGGCGGCAGCGCCCGATGTGGGGACCCTGATCCTGGCGAACCTGATCCTGGGAGCAGGACTCGGCGCGGTCTGTGCCGCGGCCACAGCGGCGCTCGCCGCCACTGACGACGCGGACAAGGCGTCCGCGGTCACCATCTCGGGGACTGTCGGGGTGACGGCACTGCTGATCATGGCGGTTCCAGCAGCCAACCACGATCTGGGGAAGGGCACCGGGTTCCTCCTCATGGCGTTGTGCTGCATGGCCGCCTGGCCGCTCGTACGGCGGCTTCCGGACGGCCCTCCGGCCTCCGGTTCCGCCTCCGACGGCGCGGGGGGCAAGGGCGTCGCGGCCCGCCCTTCGGTGATCCTGCTGGCCGGGACCGCGCTGTTGTGGGCAGTCACCCAGGGGGCCTGGTCGTACGCCTCGGTGCTGGGACGTCAGCACACCGCCATGTCGGATTCGGCAGTGTCGGCGGTCCTCGCGATCTCGAGCGTCGTGGCACTCGTGGGCGCGGCCGTCGGCCCCGCAGCCGCACGCCGCTTCGGGCGCATGCGGACGATGGCCGCGTTCGTCACGGCACAGGCCCTCGCGATGGCCGTCTTGATCTCCGCCCACGAAGCCGTGTCCTTCATCGCCGCAGCCGTGATCTGGCAGGCGTGCCAACTGGCCGTCCTGGTGCAGATGCTGGCGGCCGCCGCGCTCATCGACCCGGCAGGGCGCCTGGTCGCGTCCCTGAGCGGTGCGGGCGCGCTGGGCACCGGCGTCGGGCCACTGGCCGTCGGCGCCGTCCTCGACGCCGCGGGAGCCGGGGTACTCAGCATCCTTCTGGCCCTCGGTACCTTCATCGCCTCTCTGCCTCTGCTCAGGATGACGGTGGCAGGTGTGGGCGCCGCCGAGCGGCACTCGGCGCCGTCGCCCGCTGCTGAGGCGGGCTGAGAGCGGCTGCTGCGCTGGTCAAGTCCCGGTTGACGACCAGCGGTCCTCGAGGGGTGTCATCGATGACCACGGAACGAGACGCCACGGGGCGAAGCGTGACTGGCTCCTGGCCGAGGGCATCGAGTGGTGGTTGCTCAACGCCCACATCCGGCCCTTCAGCGGCGGGTCGAGCTGCTCGCGACCGTGCCCGGGGCGAGTGCCCACACCGCCGAGGTGATCCTCGTCGAGATCGGCGCGGACAGCGGCCGGTTCCCCTCGGCCGGCCAACTCGCTTCCAGGGCGGGGTTGTGTCCGGGCAACTACGAGTCAGCGGTCAAGAGCCCGTCGGGCCGCACCCGCCCCGGCGATCCGTGGCTCAAGGGCGTGCTCGGCCAGACCGCGATCTCCGCGTGCCCCTCCAAGGAGACCTGCCTCGCCGCACGCCAACGACGCCGCGCTCGTCTCCGGTCCCGGATCCACGCGCGGGTGTCCCGGTGTGTGGTGGACCCTAGGCTCGTCGGGCCGCAGGTAGGGGCACGAAGTCCAGTCGGCCGCCCGCCAGGGCCACGACGGCGGAGACCAGTGCTTGGAGGGCGGCGTGTTCGGCCGCATCGTCGGGAAGTGACAGGTGCTGCATGGTCAGTCCGTCGAAACCCGCGAGGAAGAACCGTGCGAGTGTCTCCGCCGGCTGGGCGAGGTGGTGGCCGGTGCGTTCGGCTGCCTCGTTCACCAGCCTCGTCGTCACGTCCACGATCCCGCTGTAGTGGCTGCGCAGGCCCTCCCTCAGGCGGGGGGTGCGCAGAGCGAACATGGACAGCTCCGTGAGCAGTTGGTGGCTGGCGGGTTGCTCACCCACGGTGCGCCACAGGGCGGCGGCAAGAGCCGCGAATGTCGCCTCGAAACCGGCGTCTTCGGGTGCCGCCCGCTCGACCTGGGCGATCAGGTCCTCGGTGAGCTGCTCCATGACGGCGCGGTAGAGCTCCTCCTTCGTGCCGAACGTGTAGTGCACAGTGGCCTGTGCGACGCCCAGCTCGGCAGCGATGGCGCGCGTGCTTCCGGCCGCGACGCCCTCCCTGGTCATGAGGTCGATGGCCGCTTTGATCAGTTGGGGGCGGCGCTCGGCCGCGGAGACATGAGCCATGACATCATTATACCGACTTAGTTCACCGGCTAAGTCGCTCGATCAAGTCGGTGGGGATCGTGATCGACGATTTTGACTTGAGCACATGCGGCAGCGAGGACACGACGGAGCGTTGCCGCGGTACTACGACGGATGCCGGGAGTCAGGCCACTGATTCAGGAGCGAGACGCGTCTGCGGTGCCGCCGACTTCGAACGCCGAGCGAGTGGTGCTGTGGCGAACAGGAACACCGCTGGAATGACAAAGGCGGTGCCGAGAGCGGGGCCGGCCGCAACCAGGCCGAGCAGCACGGCGCCGGCCACTGCCCCGGCGTAGTTGGTCGCCCCGCTCGTCGGGCTCGACCAACGCCAGTAGCGCGGGCCGCAGCCCCGGGTCCAGCTCGGTCGCCCTTTTCCGGCCTCCGCCCGGCCGACGGACCCGCCCCAACGGGCCTTCACCGGACTCCAGCTCAGCCACCCCACGCGAGACCGTGCCTTCCCGCACCCCGGCCGCACGGGCAACGAGTCTGATTCCGCCATGACCCAGCGACCGCGCCTCCGCCCCTATGGCCAGCCGGCGCTGACGCTCGTCCAGATGCGGCAACAACGTCTCGAACTTCGCAGTCAGGACCGCCTCGGCCCCCTCCGGTCTCCCCATACCACAACAACGATCCCCGGACCCGGAAGCCACGACGTGTTCCCCGGCAAGCCCTTAGGGGGTGGCTCGTAGGCTGGTGGATTCGCGGTCGTGTTTGTGTGGCTGGGGTGTGGTTGTCGTGTGGTTGCGAGTTTCGGGTAGTGCGGTGGTGATGATGATGAGTGCGGCGGCTGCGAGGGCTGCGATGTAGGTGCCGGGCGCCAGTTGCCCGAAGTGTTGGGTGAGGAGCGCTCCGAGGAGTGGGGCAGTGCCGCCGAATACGGCGTAGGCGGTGTTGTAGGCGAGTGCTGTGCTGGTGGTGCGGATGTGGGGTGGGACGAGTTCTATGGCCATGACGGTGGCTGGCATGCCGATGAGGGCGGCGGGGATGATGAGCAGGGTTTCTGCGGCCAGTGTGGTGAGGAGTGTTCCGTAGCTGGCGAGGATGTAGGCGGGTACGGAGCCCGTGACTGCGATAACCACTCCGGTGATCAGTAGTGGTTTGCGTCCGATGCGGTCGGTGAGGGCGCCGGTGAGGATGCACAAGCCTGTACACAGGAGGAGGGCGGTGCCGCCTGCGACGAGTACGGTGACCTCGGGGAGGCCGCCGGTGGTGATGAGGTAGGTGGGCAGGTAGCCCAGGAGGTTGTGGACGACCACGGCGAGGAGGGCGAAGATGGTGAACAGGACGAGGAAGAGGCGCCAGTTGCGGAATGACTCCCTGACGGGGCTGGCCGAGGTTCCGCCGTGGGCTTCCAGGTTCCGGAAGGTGCTGGTCTCCTCGAGGCTGAGGCGCATGTAGAGGCCGACCAGGGCCATGAGGCCTCCGAAGAGGAAGGCGATCCGCCAGGTCCATTCCGTGTAGGCGTGTGGTGATGCCGAGTGGAGGGCGAGGAGCGCGAAGGCGGCGCATGCGGAGCCGATGAAGGAGGCGCTGCCTACGGCGCTGATCCACAGTCCGCGCCTGTTCGCAGGGGCTTGTTCCATGACGTAGGACGCTGCGCTGGTGTATTCGGCTCCCATTGATATCCCTTGGCCGAGCCGGCAGCACAGCAGCAGCAGCGGGGCGGCGATCCCGGCTGTGCTGTAACCGGGCAGCAGCGCGATCGCGGCGGTCGAGATCGCCATGATCAGTACCACGGTGGACAGCGCGGTGCGCCGGCCAAGACGGTCGCCGATGCTGCCGAAGACGGCGGCGCCGACAGGGCGGACCACGAAGGCGATGCCGTAGACGGCCAGGGTCGACAGGATCGCCAGGGTCGGATTGTCCTCGGGGAAGAAGTGTTCGGCGATGATTGTCGCTGAGGAGCCATAGATGACGAAGTCGTAGGATTCGACGGCGTGGCCGATCATAGCGGCGCCGAGAATTTTCTTTTGCACCACTGCTCCGTGAGAGAAGGATTGGAAGTTGTGAGGATGCTCCTGGCGTGCGCTGCTGCGTTTGTCAGCGGTTCACCAGATTTTCTCGAGCACCCGCAGTGCGTTGCCGCCGATGACTGCTGAGATGTCCTTGTCCGAGTATCCGTGCTTCACGAGCCAGCGGGTGATGTTGCGGAAGCATTCGCCGGGGTTTTCCATCCCGGCTACGGATTCGATGGTCTCGAATTCGGGGCCCGATCGGATGGTGTCGGTGACTCCCCATTTGTGACTCATCACGTGGTGCAGGTCCAGATGGTCCCCGAAGAAGGTGTCCGGGCCGAATCCGACGTGCTCGATGCCGACCAGGTTGACGCAGTAGCGGAAGTGGTCCATCACGGACTCGATGGTGTGGCGGCGGTGCTGCGGGCTGACGGTGGTGTAGGGGGCCGCTTCGATGCCGATCATGCCGCCATTTTCGGCGCAGGCGCGGATGACCTCGTCGGGTTTCATCCGCGCGGTGTTCCACACTCCCCGTGCCCCGGCGTGCGTGATCAGTACGGGTTTGTCGCTGGCCTCGATCACCTCGAGCGCGGTCCGGTCCCCGGCGTGTGAGAGGTCGATGGCGATGCCGAGCTGGTTCATCCGGCGGACCGCGCGCCGTCCGAGCGAGGTCAGGCCCCCGTCTGTCTTCTCTCGCAGACCACTGCCGAGGGAGTTCGCGTCGCTGTAGGCGATGCCGATCTGCCGGACGCCCAGTCCGTGGAGCACGTCGAGCCGGTCGATCTCGTTCTCGATCAGCGCCGCTCCCTCGAGGCCGGCGACCACGGCGAGTTGGCCTTCGGCGTGCGCGCGCCGGATGTCGGCGACCGACTCGGCGCGGATGACGTAGTCCTGGTGGGCGAAGTCGCAAAAGCGCATTCCAAGGTCGGTGATGACGTCGTCCCACTTCCACCCGTTCCGGGACTCGCAGGCGCCCCAGCCGAGGTTGTCGAACACGGCGTCCAGTCCGGACCGGCTCAATCCTTCGTAGCCGTAGGCGAGGCGGGCCTCGCGGTTCCACTGGAGCAGTTCCGTCTTGGCCTTCTGAGGGAGGCGCACCGGGTGGTCGTGGAGCGATACCGCGATGTTTTCGGTCAGGAGGCGCTCGGCCCGTTCCTGCTCATCGGCGGTCAGTCCGAGGTGGTGCTCCGGCAGCCGGTCCACATCGGCCGAGGGCGTGAACTCGGTGTAGTCCTTTCCGGCTTCCAGGTACGAGAAGGACTGGTAACCGGTATAGCGCTTGGTTGCCATGGCGACTTCGCCTCCATACGAGTGTGGGCGTTCTGCTTGCGGAACAGCGTGCTGCTGGTGGGACACGTGTGAGGGTCCCGTGGAGAAGGGAGGGCAGCGAGGCCTGTGGAGTGACCAAGCCGTGCGGCACCAAAGCCCCGGAGCGACGCGACTCGGCCTTGTCGCGACCGTGGCGGCGGTGACGGTGACCCGCCGGGCGATGCCCGCAATGCCACGAGGCGCGGCTGGATTCGGCGGCGCCGGGACAGGTTCTGCGTATGCGATGTGTCGCTCAGGGGGGCCTCGTCGTCCGGGCAGCGCTCATGGCGTAAATCCTGTTGTTCAGGAATACGGAACATCCGTGCTGCACTACGGAACGAATCTGTACGGAGCGCGGCGGTTCTGTCAACCACCGCGCGGGACTCTCCTTCGGCCGGAGGCGGTCGGAGGGGAGGTGGTGAAGATCGGTGTCGTGGTTGGCGCCGTCCTCGCTCGCGGGTGTCGGCCGGTTGCGGTTCGGCCCGTTGCTGAAGGCGGGCATCTCGCGGGCGCGAGTCTCAAGGCCCCGGCCGTGCACCCCGGGGTCCTGCTGGTCGGCACCGGCCGTCCGGCCGGGGGAGGCATGGCGGTCCGGCTGCCGCCGGGGCCGCGCGGCGGCTGTGTCCGTCCCGGTGTCGGCGTCGCCTCGCCGCCCGTGCCGGTGCCGGGGGCCGCTCCGCGCGGTGGGTGTCCTCGGTGGCGTCGGTATCCGTCATGCCGGAGGTGGCTGGGTGCCGGCCGGCCGTACTCGGTTTCTGCCCCCGCCCTTCCGCCTGGAGTCAGCGCCACCTCGTCCAGGCCGGGTGTCGCCCCGTCCGGATCGATCGCGGCCTCGCGCTGGACGGTGCGCTCGTGGAGGAGCGGCCCGGGCCCCTTTTCCTGCTCACCGGGGCCGGCGACCGGCGGTTGACGATCGAGCGGCACCGCCCCTATTGTTCCGTACTTCGGCACGCTGTTCAACATAGCGGTCCGATGAGGGGGTGCATGCTCATGTCAGGAACTACGGCGCGGCGAGTCGGGGTAGGGGGCTGCGTCGTCGTGGTGGAAGAGCCCAAAGTCGCCGCCGGGCTTGTTGCGGCGGTCATGTAGGAAGCAGTAGAGAGGTATAGCCGATGACGACGGCATCCATGGCCTGGACCCCGATTCGCCTCAGGGAGCTGTCGGTGCCCAACCGGGTGTGGCTCTCACCGATGTGCCAGTACTCCGCGGACAGGTCCGGCGTCCCGGCCGACTGGCACATTGCCCACTACGGGGCCCGGGCGGCAGGGGGTGTGGGCATGGTCATGGTCGAATGCACCGGCGTCGCCCCCGACATGCGCACCACGGCACAGGATCTCGGGCTGTACACCGAGGAGCAGGTGATCGGCCACCGGCGATTGGCGGACGCCATCACCTCGATCGGGTCGGTGGCGGCGGTCCAGCTGGGGGCCGCGGGTCGCAAGAGCTCGCACGGCGTGCCGTGGGCGAACGACGGGACCCGGAACGCGATACCACCGGAGGACGGCGGGTGGCAGCCGCTTGCGCCTTCCTCGGTCGCGTTCGCCGGCCTGGCGGTTCCGACCGAGATGACCACGAAGGACGGAACGCGGGTGCTGGAGGACATCGAGCGGGCCGCCCGCAACGCCCATCGCGCGGGGTACAGGGCCATCGAACTGCATGGGGCGAACGGATATCTGCTCCACGAGTTCCTCTCGCCGCTGGCCAATCACCGTACCGACGAGTGGGGAGGCGACCCGGAGCGGCGGATGCGGTTCCCGCTGGAGATGGTGAAGGCCCTTCGCGCGGGCTGGCCGGAGGACAAGCCGGTCCTCGTCCGTCTGCCCGCCGCGGATCTGCTGGAGGGCGGTCTCACCACGGACGATATGGTCCTGGTCGCGACCCGCATGGGCGAGGCGGGCGTTGACATGATCGACCTCGTGACCGGCGCGCTCGTCCCGGAGGCCCTCCGGCTTGCCGAGCCCTTGCACAACGCCCAGTACGGTCCGCAGTTTCGTGCGGCAGGGGTCCTCACGGCGGCGTCCGGCATGATTTCGCAGGCGCCCCACCTCGATCAGGCGATCCCGGAGCTGGTGGATGCGGTGCTGGTCGGCCGGGCGATGCTGCGCGACCCCTATTGGGCGCTGCGCGCCCTTGACGCGGAGCCGCGCGCGTCGTGGCCGAAGCAATACCATCGCGCGTTCTGAGGTACGCGCATCGCCCGCAGGCCGCCGCCGTATCCCCCAGGATGCGAAGACCCGGAAGCGGCGGACAGTTGCCGCTGGGCGAGGTGGGCCGATGAGCCCTCACCCAGGAGATCTGAGCTTGATGTTCGATCTCGCCGCTGTTCCAGGCGGGCGTGTTCGGTGAGGGCTTCGGTTCGTTTCACGGTCTTCCCGGGTTCGTGTCGTGGGGCCGGCCGGCGGTTTTCCGGGCCGAGTGGGTGTCCGGGCCTGGGCCGGGAGGGTTTGGGGGCCGGGGGTCCGGCGGGGGTGAGCCGGGCGGTGCCCGGCGGGCCGTTCCCGTAACCGGTGTCCCTCGGGATGGGGGTGTCCGCGTCGCCCGCTGGTTTTCGGAGCGGTTCGCCTCCGGAGGGCTCGGTGGCCCCGGTGCCTGCGCCGTCCCTGTCCATACCGCCGTCGCGTGGGTCTGCCCCGTACCGGCCTCGGCTCGTGCTGACGTGCCGGGAGAGGGGGGGAGCCGCCGGGAACATGGCCTCGGACCCGGACCTGCCGGTGGTCTGGCACAGGGCGCGAGGGCCGCAGCCTCTGGCCGGGGGCGCGGCCCTCGTCTGTCCACCACAGAACGCGGCTGACCGGGGGCGGTGAGGATGACGCGGTCAGATGGCGGAGACCAGCCGGCTGATCTCATCGGCGGCCGCGGTGGTCAGCTGTGCCAAGGCCTTTTCCTGCGAGGGGTCGTAGCGCATCTCCGGCATGGAGAGCACGAGGGCGGCAATGGGCCGTCCCGCAAAGCCGGTGACAGCCGCGCCGATGGAAGCCACGTTCGGACGAAACCACGTGGACATGTTGACCGCGTAACCCCGCTCGGCAGTCCGGACGATCTCCTCTCGGAGCTCTTCGGAACTCCATAGGGGCTCGGTGAACTCATTGACGTCGTGTTTCAGTATTTCTTCGGTCTCCGTCGGCTCCAGGCGTGCCAGGATCGCGACTCCCGACGAGGTGGCTTGAAGGGGCAGACGCGTGCCGGTCTCGACGAAAACGCGGACGGCATGTGTGCTGTCTTCTCTCGCGATGATGATGACGTCGTCCCCGTCGCGAAGCGCGAAGTGAACCGTCTCATCGGTCTCGGCCGCGAGGCGCTTGATCACTGGTCCCGCAAGATCACGCAGATCCTGCTCGCCGGCCCCGCGCAGCCCGACGGACAGAGCCTTCATCGTCACGCCCCACCGCGCGCCGCGGCCAGAGTCAACGATCCTCAGCCAGCCGGCCTGCTGGAGAGTGACCAGGCACCGCTGAACCGAGCTCTTCGGAATCCGGGTGGCTCGCGAGAGCTCCGACACGCCAATCGGTTGCCGTGCGGCAACCTCCTCGAAGATACGGAGGGTGCTCAGGACGCTGTTCATTGATCGCACTCTGCTGGTCGTGCTGTCCGGTGCGGTCACATCATCCCCCTTGTCTGCCAATCAGACCGGGAGCGTACCAGTTTACGCAACACCGTTTCGCATCACGGTACGGCTGTTTGAGGCGCTTCCGGGTCACTGTGGTCGGCTGACGCCCGGCCGCTGCACCGTGAGGAACGCGGCTCCGGGTCGCCGCCTACCGCGCCGACTACGCGCCCGGTGGAGCCGGGCCCGAGCCTGGGCCCGGCTCCACCGCGTCATCCTCGATGAGCTGGGAGCCTGCGGCGGGCTGGACGGGCCCCGGTGCGCCATGGACGCGGTCAGCGTCCGAGCGGCAAAAAAAAAGGGGGCACTGACGGGGCCGGATCCGACCGACCGCGGTAAGAACGGATCGATAATCCACCTGGTCACCGATCCGGAACGCACTGCCGCTCCGCCTCGGTATCCCGGCCGCCGACCTGCACGACAGTCAGGCCCTGACGCCCCTGGCCGCCGGTATCCCGCCGATCCGCTCACGCCGCGGACCGCGTCGGCGGCCCGGAAGGTTGCCCGCGGACTAGGCTGCCCTCCGGCATGGGCTCACTGCGCCTTCCGCGGGCAGGCGGCCCATGGAGCCGCCCCGGTCTTCACTTTCCATCGCGCGCCGATGAGGGACCGCCGGCCGGAGGTGGCGGACAGGGCCCTGCCGGCCGGCGGTCGTTCGGGGTTACACGAAGAACTCTCCGTGGTCGGCTTTGTCGATCAGAAGGATCACGAGCGGGGCGTACTGGCTGTGCCCGCCCTGGCGCGAGGACACGGCCCCACGCCCGGCGCTGCCCCGCCCGGCACGGCGGTGAATGGTCGTGCGCGGAGGACGGGTGCCGATGCGGCCCCCGGCAGCCAGGTTGGGGGGCAGAGCCGGGACCGGGGACGGGCGGCCAGGATTTTCGCCGCCGCTCGCCGTGGGGTCACCTTCGTTCATCGTGGGAGCTCTCCTTTCAGTCGATGAGGTCCAGCCCGGCGGCGACGATGCTGTCGGTATCGATGCCGTGGTAGCGGTAGACGTCCTGGAGGTCGCCGGACTGACCGAAGCCACTCACGCCGAGCGTGGCGACGGGCACGTTGTTGACCGTGGCGAGGAAGGCCAGCGTGTGCGGGTGGCCGTCGAGCACGGTGAGCAGGGGAGTTGCCCGCTCGGCCGGGAAGATCTGGTCCAGGATCCAGTCCGGGGCATCCGCCAGCCCACGGCGGGCCTGCAGTGCGCGGAAGAGCAGGTCGGGGCTGGTCACGCACACGACGTCGGCCCCGTACCCGAGTGCGGCCAGCCGGTCGGCGGCGGCCAGGGCCTGGGGAACCATGGCGCCCATCGCGGCCAGTGTCACCGCCGGCTGATCGTGCTGCCGCAGCCGGTAGCCACCTGCGGTCACCTGCCGGCGGCGGCGCTCGCGGGCGGCAGGGTCGCTCGGCACCGCCGCCAGGGACTGGTCGACGGGACGGGTGGACAGCCGCAGGTACGCCGAGTTCCCCTCCGGCCGACCGAGGTCGCCGAGCGCGGCCAGCAGGCACCACTCGGTATCGATCGCGAACGCGGGCTCGTACGACACACACCCCGGCTGTTCGACGCCGAGAGAGGGCGTGGTGATCGACTGGTGTGCGCCGCCCTCCGGAGCGAGAGTGACGCCGGCCGGCGTGCCGACCAGGATCGACTGGCCGCCGGCGTAGATACCGAAGGACCACGGCTCCAGGGCCCGGTTGACGAAGGGGTCGTAGACCACGCCGATCGGCAGCAGCGGCTGGCCCCAGCGGCTCCAGGTGGCACCCAGCTCGCCGAGCAGGCCGACCAGGTTCGTCTCGGCAATACCCAACTCCATGTGCTGGCCGGTCGGCTTCTCCCGCCAGTGCAGGATCGTCTCCGCGTCGTCGGCGAACCAGTTGGTGCGTTCAGCGGGCGACCACACGCCCACCTTGTTGAGCCAGCCGCCCAGGTTGGTGGTGGAGCTGACGTCCGGGCTGACGGTGACGATCCGGCCCGCCGCTCGCGGTGCCTGACGGGTGAGGTCCAGCAGCACCCGCCCCAGGGCCTGCTGCGTGGTGCCGGTGCCGCTGGGTGCCGCGCGGCCAAGGTCGGGCGGGACCGTGGGCGGCGCCTGCGGCTCCCGCAGGGGACGGCGCAGTCGCCGGGCGGCGGCCGCGCACAGGTCCGCTTCCGCCGAGCCCTCGGTGAAAGGTGTCCATGGGCGGTCCAGGTCCGTCCCGAGGCTGTCGGCCAGCGCCCGCATCTGATCGCCGGTCAGCAGCGAGGAGTGGTTCTGCGGGTGGCCCTCGGTGGGCAACCTGTGGCCTTTGACCGTATACGCGAAAATGACGGTCGGGCGGGTGTCGTCGACGGCGTCGTACGCCTCACACAGCGTGCCGAGGTCATGGCCGCCCAGGTTGCGCAGTGCCGCCAGCAGCGTGGCATCGTCCAGTTCCGCGATGAGCCCGGCGATGGGGGCGGCGGTGGAGCCGGTGCCGGGCAGACGTTCGCGCAGCTGATCGGCGGAGCAGCGCAGCAACCGTTGGTACTCGGGGTTGCCCATGGCGTCGATACGGGCGCGCAAGGCCTCCCCGCCGGGACGGGTGAACAACTCCCGCAGCAGGTGCCCGTACTTGAGGGTGATGACCTGCCAGCCGGCCGCGGCAAACGTGGCCTGCAGCCTTTCCGCGGCGATTCCGGGCACGACCCGGTCCAGTGACTGCCGATTCAGATCGACGACCCACACCACCTCGCCCAGATCCGGCACCGCCGGGTCCTGGACCGCCTCCCAGATCGCGCCCTCGTCCAGCTCCGCGTCACCGAGCAGAGAATACTGCCGCCCGGTGCCGACGCCGCCGAAGTGGCCCTCCACGTAGCGCCGGGCGAGGGCGCCCCACAGGGGGGCGGTGGCGCCGATGCCGACCGAGCCGGTGGAGTAGTCGACCGGGTCGGGGTCCTTGGAGCGGCTGGGGTAGCTCTGCAGGCCGCCGAAGGCGCGCAGGGTGGTCAGGTAGGACTCGTCCAGCTCGCCCAGCAGGTAGTTGATGGCGTGCAGCACGGGTGAGGCGTGGGGTTTGACCGACACCCGGTCCTCGGAGGTCAGGGCGTGGAACCACAGCGCCGTCATGATCGAGGTCATCGAGGCGCTGGACGCCTGGTGGCCGCCGACCTTCAGCCCCGAGGGGTTCGGCCGCACCCGGTTGGCATGGTCGATGATCGCCGTGGAGAGCCACAGCACCCGCCGCTCGACCGCCTCCAGCGTCACGGGTTGTTCCTGCTGGACAGCCCCCCTGTCCTGAGCGTCAACGGATGCCACCTTCGGAACCACTACAGACCACCTCCGCATCCCGGACCAAGCGTCCTTGCCGTGATTTTATGATCCGCAAGTAGACAGATAAGTCCCTGACTGCACAAGATGCTCCTCTGTGATTGAGCATTCTGCTCAATTTCAAGGGGAGCGAGAGGATGCCGATTGAACACCCTGAACAGCAAGCGGGCCCTGGATGCCACCGACGCCCGGATCCTGCTCGCCTTGGTAACCGAGCCACGCGCCACCGTCGTCGCCCTGGCCGAGCGCCTGGGGCTATCCCGCAACACCGTTCAGGCACGGCTGGCCAGGATGGAGCGCAGCGGCGCGCTCGGTTCCTTCGAACGCCGCATCACCCCGGATGCGCTCGGCTACCCACTCACCGCATTCGTCACCGCACGGGTCAACCAACACCGGCTGGCAGAGGTCTCCCAGGCGCTGACGGGCATCGCCGAGGTTGTGGAGGTCTTCGGTCTCAGCGGCGAGACCGACCTGCTCGTGCGGGTCGTCGCAGCCGACGCCGAGGACCTGTACCGGATCGCGGGACAGATCCTCGCCATCCCCGACGTCGAACGCACCACCACGGCCCTGGCCATGCGCGAACTGGTGCCCCACCGCCTCACCCCACTGCTGCGCCGTGCTGCCATGGACGGCAGCCGGCAACAGGAGGATGAAACGCCCTGACAGGAGGGTCAGCCGGTCGGTGCGGGCGGCACTCCACCGCGGGAAGCCCGCCGCCTGAGCAGGTGCCGGGCGTCGGGTGCCTCCTCCCCGGCGGCCAGGCCACCTCCTGGATCAGCGAGGAGACCAGTGCACGCCGTGTGATGGCCGGGGGCCACACCGCCCCGGCCCCGTCGCAGACAGCATCACCGCGGAGGTGAGCCGGCGCCGGTTGGTGCGGCTCCTCCCGGTTGAACCGGCGCACGAACCGCTCATGGAGAGCGTCCAGCTCACCCGCCCACGATCGGGCATCAGCAATGTCCCCGCCCACAACCACACTCCGAAACGACGTCCGATCACCCCCTGGGGGTGTTAGCCTGGCAGTGCCATGCGCATAGATCACTCCGCCGACGGCCCGGCCGCCCGGGGGACCAACAGCAGTCCCCGCTCTTCGATGAATAGTGTGCTGAGCACCCTTCGCGTCTTTGAAGAAGTTGCCGTGCGCCAGCCGATCGGCGTGTCGGAACTGTCGCGGGCGATGCGCATCCCGAAGAGTTCTGCCCAGCGATGCCTGGTGACGCTTCAGCAGGCCGGCTGGTTGAGGATCGTCGATCCGGAGCGCGTGCGGTGGGGGGTGACCACGAAGGCGCTCGTGCTCGGGTTGCGCAGCGCCGGTGAGCATGATCTACGGGAACTGGCGGGGCCGGTCATCAAGCGCCTTGCCGCCGAGACCGGCGAGACCGTCTTCCTCGGCCTGCGCGACGGCGATGAGTATCTCCTCATCGCACGGGAGGACAGCACACAACTCGTCCGCGTGTTCCTGGAGGTCGGTACGCGTGTGCCGCTTCGCGCCAGCTCGGCCGGTTGCGCGATCATGGCGCGTATGGAACCGAGCGAGGTGGACGAACTCTTGAAGCCCGGGCTGGAGGAGTTCGCAGACTCGCCGGTATTGACTTCCGAGGAACTCCGCAAGGAGATCGCCCGGACGGTCAAGCGGGGATATGCGTTGGACGTATCGTCGTGGTACCGCCCACACGTCTCCTCCATCGGAGCGGCAGTCACGAACGCGGCTGGAAGGCCCATCGCGGCGGTCACGCTGGCGATTCCGCAGATGCGTTATGTCCGCTCGCAGGAGAAGACGTTCGCGCGAATGGTCGTCGCGGCTGCGGACGAGATCAGCAAGTTGGTCTCGTCGGCCTGACCGGCACGTCGGCCGTGCTCGTCCCCTGCGTGCCCACGACGTCGACGATGGGCCTGGCCGTGGCCTCGGACGACTTCGCGGGGGAGTGGTGGGTGCCCAGGCCGACGGGCACGAGGTCGGCGGACCGTCGAAGGCAACGATGCGCGTAACGGGCTCCGGTGGCAGCCGCCCGACGTCGACGACCACCGCCCCCATGGGGCAGGAAGCCCGTAAGGGCGTCGCAGTCCTTGCGGCGGCACCCCTGTCCGTGGACGACACGAACCCACCGCGGCCGGCACTTCACGCCCGGGCGGCTGGACGCCGACATGGCCCATGACGTCCCCGAGCCGCGGAAGTGGCTGCGTGGCGCATGCGTCGGCGTCCGTATCGCCCGCAAGGGCATCGAGTCCAGCCAACGGCTGGGCCGCCGCCGCTGGGTGATCGAGCGCACCATCTCCCGGCTGGCCGGCTACCGCCGGCTACCCGGTGCGAACGCGATCCCCGCAACTACGTGGCCTTTCTCGGCCTCGCCATAGCCATCTGCTGCCGCACGCGGCTTCTCAAGCCCACCACGGGAGACGGTCCTGGTGCGGAGGTGCCGTGGCCACGGCACCTTACGAGCTGGCGGAGGACATCGCGGGCGAGCTGCACCGACCCGGTGAACGAGAGCGGCGCGTGGGGCGCCCTTGCAGCGGGTCGAGTTCGGCGGTGACCACGACGCCGGGAGGGAGTTCGGCCACTACCAGACCGACACCGAACTCGGCCGGCAGCGCCCCTGCTGGACAGCCTGGACAGCATGGAGACGCTGCGGCCGACCTGGCCGCTTCCTTCGACCGGTGGGAGGCGCCCATCAGGTCGGGACTGGCCCGTATGCAGGCACCTGGCGAGCTGAGCGAGAGCGCCGACGTCGCCGCACTGGCTACCGCCCTGCTGGCCGCCATCCAAAGCGGCATGCTGCTCTCGCAGATCCGTCGATCGAGCACCGCATACCGCCAGGTCGTGTCGTGATCGACCGCATCGAGAGCTACGTCCGGTCCCTGCGTCGCCTGTTGACCGGACTCGCCGCGATCGTCCGCGACGATGCGCCGCGCCGGACGCGACGCGGGCGCAGGGAAGAGTCCGTGCGGCCCGGCGGTCGTACCTTCCGGGCGGGCCGACCCGGTGTCGCCGTCGGCCGAGCGGTCGAGATGACCGGGTGCCGGCCGGGACAGAACCCCGGCGGCCTGTGCTGCCGCATGGGCGGGATGACGATGCGGTTCCGTGGCTCGACCTCACGGATGCGGACCGGCGAGACGACTCTTGACATGCCGATGAGCCCGTCTCTAGCCTGTGCCGTGTCATGGTACGTTGTACCGCATTCTGGAACGCTGCCCAGAGGGTGAAAGCTTCGCCTTCCGGAACGGCGACGATGGGGGTGTTCGTGAGTTCTTCATCTGGCGCGACCGTCGGCACGTACGACCCGGTCGCGTTCGGAGGACTGCGGTTCCACACGGCAGTGGAGCAGTTCCGCAGCGGCGCTGACACGCCGCGCGATTACCTGGAGCGTTGCCTTTCGAGGATCGCTGAACTCGAGCCGACCGTGCGAGCCTGGGTCGTGCTCGAGGCGTCGGGTGCGCGAGAGCAGGCTGACGCCAGCACTCGTCGCTACCGTCGGGGGGAGCCGCTCTCGCCCATCGACGGTATGCCCATCGGTATCAAGGACGTGCTCGAAACGAAGGACATGCCCACCGAGTACGGCTGCGCCGCGTACGCGGGTAACTTCCCGAAGCGGGACAACGCCGCGGTGTGGGCGCTGCGGCAGGCGGGCGCCGTCCTGGTCGGGAAAACCGTCACCACGGAACTGGCGGGCCCGGAACCCGGCCCGACGACGAACCCGTTCAACCCGGAACACACGCCGGGTGGGTCGTCGTCCGGATCGTCAGCGGCTGTCGGGGCGTCAATGGTGCCCGCGGCGATCTCCACACAGTCCGGCGGGTCTCTCATGCGGCCTGCGAGCTTTTGCGGAAACTGGGGTCTGAAGCCGTCACGCGGGGCCATCAATCGTGGTGAACGGCAGACCGCGAGCACGACGGCCCACGGCGTGGTGGCGGCGTGTCCTGAGGACATGTGGCAGGTGGCCATTGAGATCGCCCGTCGCGTGGGCGGCGACCCGGGTTGGCCGGCGTTGCGCGGGCCCTCCACACCGCCACCGGCCCGAAAGCCCCTCACCCTCGCCGTCATGGAGACCGAGGGCTGGGACCGTCTGGACGAGCGGAGCCGCGAAGCGTTTGACCGGGTGATCCGACAGATCGAGGCCTGCGGCGTGACGGTGCTCCGGCGAGGCGACGAACCACTGATCGAGCGATTCGAGCGGGCACTGGTCGGTGCCACCGAGTTGACCAGTCTGATCCTCGCACGCGAGCATCTGTGGGCCTTCCGCGACCTGGTGGAGGCGCACCCGGACCGCATCAGCGCGCGGAGCAAGCGCTTCTTCATCGAAGCCGGGGAGCGGCTGGGGGCGGTGGGCTACGAGCGGGCATTGCAGGACCGCGAAGTCGTGCAGGCGGCTTTTGCGCGGCTGGGCAGCGTCGTGGACGCCGTCGTCGCGCCGACATCCACCGGCTCGGCGCCGAAATGGCTTGGCGATGTCGCCGGAGAGCCGCCGGCGCGGTGGCCGACGGGAGACCCGGTGTTCAATACCCCGAGCTCACTCTTGGGCACCCCGGCCGTGAACATTCCGCTCATGGCGGTCGGCGGGCTGCCCTTCGGCTTTCA
Organism: Streptomyces sp. 5-10; assembly: GCF_014712245.1. Lineage (NCBI taxonomy): Bacteria > Bacillati > Actinomycetota > Actinomycetes > Kitasatosporales > Streptomycetaceae > Streptomyces > Streptomyces sp. 5-10. Next base: position 128,594 of record NZ_JACVYG010000017.1, on the reverse strand, counting down.
GGTGATGGGGCAGCCGGGCACTGATGCCCGCATGGTCGCTATCGCACGCTGGTTGGGTGAGGCCATTGCGCCGGTCATGGCCTGACGCGGGCGAACCCGCGGTCCCGGAACGTGGAGGGCCCGCCGTGTCACGCTGATGCGCGTCGTCGACGTAGCGGTCGCTCGTCGCGCCGCCAGACTGCCGGTGATCGACTTGCCGGCTGGACGGCTCTCCGCCTCCAGGCAGCTCGCAGGGCATCGAGGGCTCGCCGTACGGCGTCATTGGCGCGCCCCTTGCGCAGCGCGGCGAGGCGTTCGCACTGGTCGATCTCGATCCGGGGGTCGACGCGCAGTGGCTCGTACGGCTCTTCCTCGCCGAGGACGAACCGTTTGACCCCGACCACGGTCCGCTCCCGGTGGTCGATCTCCTGCGCGATGCGGTAGGCGGAGCGTTCGATCGTGGACTTCTGGAAGCCCTGCTCGATCGCCGCCGCCGCGCCGCCGCGGTCCTCGACGGCCTGGATCAGTTCCCGAGCCGCCGCTTCGAGGTCGTCGGTCATCGACTCCATGACGTAGGAGCCGGCGAAGGGGTCCACGGTCTTGGCCACATCGGTCTCGTAGGCGATGACCTGTTGCGTCCGCAGGGCGAGCCGGGCCGCCTTCTGGGTGGGCAGTGCGGTGGCCTCGTCGTAGGAGTTGGTGTGCAGGGACTGCGTGCCGCCGAGGACCGCGCCCAGTGAAGGCGATCTCTTGTACGGGGCTCGCCCCGGCCTCGGCCATGTGGTAGCCGGAGATGGAGATCGTGTTCCAGCGCGGCAGTTCCTTGTGGTGGTAGGCGAAGATGTTGCTGATCAAGCGCAGAGACTGCTTCGGCGGGAAGATGTAGGTGCCGCGGGCGATGTACTTCTTGAGCACGTCGTTTTGGACCGTGCCGGTCAACTGGCCGCCGCGGATGCCTCGTTCGGCCGCGACCAGCTGGTACAGCAGGAGCAGCACCGACGCGGGGGCGTTGATCGTCATCGACGTCGACACCTTGTCCAGGGGCAGGCCCTGGAACAGCGTGCGCATGTCCTCGATCGAGTCGATCGCCACGCCGACCTTGCCGACCTCGCCCTGTGCGACCGGCTCGTCGGAGTCGTAGCCCAGTCGAAATCCGTCAGCGCCCAGCTGTCGTGGACCGGCTGGATGGGCACGCGGTCCGCCTGGGGCTGCTGCACTACGTCGACGAAGGCGACCTCGCCAGGCCGCGGTACGCGCTCACCAGCAAGGTGGCCGCCCTCCGCGACCGGGAGATCGCCAGCGTCGCCCGCTACCAGCGACTGTTCCGGGGGTTCATCTCGGACTGGATGGGCGACCCGACAACGTCGGCGTCGCTGAGAGCCGAGCTCATGGCCGCAGCGGTGGTAGCCGGCCACAACCACCTACTGCGCCGATGGCTCCGGGGCGAGACCGCCGACCCCGTCGCAGAAGTGGACGAGGCCATGCGCGAGGTGCTGGCCCTCTTCCCGGCACCCGGTTCCCGTCCGGAGACCGGCGGCACCACCGTCGTCGCCTTCCGAACCGGCCAGGACCTCGACGCCCTGCTCCCCTCGCTGCGACGCCTCATCGACAGCAGTGGAGAGCAGTGAAGGGGGGAGAAGGGCTTGCCGGTGTTCCAGGCCGGCTACTGAGGCTGGCAGCGGCCGCACTCGGTGCAGGTAGAGAAGTCGAGGACGCCCTTCCAGGAGAAGCCCTCGACCTGCGAGACGCCGGAGCGCACCTCTTCCGCGCTGTCCTCGTCCAGCGCGGCCTCGAAGTCGATCTCCTGGCCGCCGCTCGTCATAGGCTTCAGCCCGCCCGGGGCCGTGGCACGTTCGCCTGAACCAGATGTTCGGGAAGGCCGGGAAACGGTGCCAGGCCACACCGATGTTCGTTCATCAGCGCCGTCAGGCTGAGCCCCTGGAAGGCCGCCACGAGCAAATATTGCGCGGTCAGCCCTTGCGGGCGATGACCTCTTCCGTGAGCTGGGGGAGGACCTGGAAGAGGTCGCCGATGACTCCGTAGTCGACGAGGTCGAAGACCGGGGCTTCGGCGTCCTTGTTGATCGCGACGATGGTCTTCGAGGTCTGCATGCCGGCGCGGTGCTGGATCGCACCCGAGATGCCGGCCGCCACATACAGCTGGGGAGAGACGGTCTTGCCGGTCTGGCCGACCTGGTGGGTGTGCGGGTACCAGCCGGCGTCCACCGCGGCGCGGGAGGCGCCGACTGCCGCGCCGAGGGAGTCGGCGAGGGCCTCGATGAGGGGGAAGTTCTCCGCGCCGCCCAGGCCGCGGCCGCCGGAGACCACGATCGCGGCCTCGGTCAGCTCCGGACGCCCCGACGACTCACGAGGCGTGCGGGAGATGACCTTGGTGCCGGTCGCTGCCTCGCTGAAGGAGACGGACAGCTCCTCCACGGTGCCCGCCGCGGAAGCGGGCTCGGGAGCGGCGGAGTTGGGCTTGACGGTGAGGACTGGAGTGCCCTTGGTGATGCGGGGCTTGGTGGTGTAGGCGGCGGCGAAGACCGACTGGGTGGCCACCGGGCCCGCCTCGCCGGCCTCCAGGTCGACGGCGTCGGTGATCAGACCCGACCTGACACGCACCGCCAGGCGAGCGGCGATCTCCTTGCCCTCCGCCGAGGAGGGCACCAGTACCGCGGCCGGCGAGACGGTGGCATAGGCGGCCTGCAGGGCGTCGACCTTGGGAACGATCAGGTAGTCGGCGAACTCCGGCGCATCTGCGGCCAGCACACGGGTGGCGCCGTACTCACCGAGGACCTTGGCGGCCTCCTGCGCACCGGGACCCAGGTGGACGGCCACCGGGTCGCCGATACGGCGGGCCAGGGTCAGCAGCTCGAGGGTCGGCTTGCGGACGGCACCATCCACGTGGTCGACGTAGACAAGCACTTCAGCCATGGCGAATCGTTCTCCTGCAAAGAGTGATGTGGGGGCGGGAAGTGCGGTGCTCAGATGAACTTCTGGCCCGCGAGGAACTCGGCGAGCTGCTTCCCGCCCTCGCCCTTGTCCTCGACCACGGTGCCGGCCGTACGGGCCGGACGCGGGGTGGCATCCTCAACCTTGGTCCAGGCGCCTTCCAGGCCGACCTTGTCCGCCTCGATACCCAGGTCGTCCAGGTCGAGGGACTCCACCGGCTTCTTCTTGGCTGCCATGATCCCCTTGAACGAGGGGTAGCGGGCTTCACCCGACAGGTCGGTGACCGAGACGACCGCGGGCAGCCGCGCCTGCAGCTGCTCGGTCGCCGCATCCCCGTCCCGGCAACCGGTGACCACGCCGTCCTCGACCAACACCTCCGACAGGAGGGTGAGCTGCGGGACGCCCAGGCGCTCGGCCAGCATCGCCGGCATGGCGGCCATCGTGCCGTCGGTCGAGGCCATGCCGCACACGACCAGGTCGTAGCCGGTCTTCTCGATCGCCTTCGCCAGCACCGCCGAGGTACCCAGGGCATCGGTGCCGTGGAGATTCTCATCCTCCACGTGGACACCCCTGTCGGCGCCCATCGACAGGGCCTTGCGCACCGCGTCCTCGGCGTCCTCGGGGCCGACGGTCAGCACAGTGACCTCCGCGTCGTCGGCGTTCTCACCGATCTGCAGCGCCTGCTCGACGGCGTACTCATCCAGCTCCGAGAGCAGACCGTCCACCGACTCACGGTCGGTCGTCAAGTCCTCGGCGAACTGCCGGTCACCAGCAGCATCCGGCACGTACTTCACACAGACAACGATCTTCATGAGGGCGTCTTCTGTTCCTTTCGACAGCCTTCGTCCGGGGCGTTCCCTTGTCTGAAGGGCCCCGCTGCATGCCGGACGGGCGCAGTTGTCACCCGTCGAGCCCGCCGCGCTTGACGAGCTGGGCCGCGATCACGTTCCGCTGGATTTCGTTGGTGCCCTCGCCGACGATCATCAACGGGGCGTCGCGGAAGTAGCGCTCGACGTCGAACTCCGTCGAGTAGCCATATCCGCCGTGAATACGGACGGCGTTGAGGGCGATCTCCATCGCCGTCTCGGAGGCGAACAGCTTCGCCATGCCCGCCTCCATGTCGACGCGCCGCCCGGCATCGGCCTCTCGTGCCGCGTGGAGGGTGAGCTGGCGGGCGGCGGCCAGCGAGGTCGCCATGTCGGCGAGGTAGTGGCCAATGGCCTGGTGCTGCCAGATCGGCTTGCCGAAGGACTCGCGTTCCTGGGCGTAGGCGAGCGAGTCCTCCAGGGCTGCGCGGCCGACACCGAGGGCGCGGGAGGCGACCTGGAGCCGACCGGTCTCCAGGCCCTTCATCATCTGTGCGAAGCCCTTGCCCTCCGTACCGCCGAGCACGGCGTCGGACGCGGCACGATAGCCGTCGAAGGACAGCTCGCAGCTCTCCACGCCCTTGTAGCCGAGCTTGGGCAGGTCCCGGGAGACGGTCAGGCCCGGCCCGTGCTCGACCAGGAGGATGGAGATGCCCCGGTGGGCGGGGGTGGCCTCCGGGTCGGTCTTGCACAGCAGCGCGATCAGCTGGGAGCGGCGGGAGTTGGTGATCCAGGTCTTGGATCCGTTGACCAGATACCCCTCATCGTCCTTGCGGGCCGTGGTGCGCATCGCCTGCAGGTCCGAGCCGCCGCCGGGCTCGGTGAGCGCCATGGTCGCCCGGATCTCGCCCGTGGCCATCTTCGGCAGGTAGCGCCGCTTCTGCTCCTCGGTGCCGAAGTGCAGCAGCAGCTTGGCGACCACGGTGTGGCCGCCCATCGCCCCGGCCAGGCTCATCCAGCCGCGCGCCAGTTCCTCGGTGACCATCACGTAACAGGGCGTGGAGACGGCGTTGCCGTCGTACTCCTCCGGGATGGCGAGCCCGTAGATGCCGAGCTGCTTCATCTGCTCGATCAGGGCCTCGGGATAGGTGTTGGAGTGTTCCAGCTCCTGGACGACGGGCTTCACCTCCTTGTTGACGAAGTCGTGCACGGTCCGCACGACGAACTGCTCGTCGTCGGAGAGGATGTCCAGGGTGCTCACGGTGTGCTCCTCCTCGTTCGATGTCGCGGTAGGCCGTCAGATGGCGCCATCGGCGTGCAGGCCCTCGATCTGGGCCGCGGTGAGTCCAAGTTCGGTCAGGATCCGCTCGGTGTGCTCCCCGGCAGCGGGCACGGGGGCCATGCGCGGGCTCACTCCGGCCAGGTCGGCCGGCGGCTGCAGGGCCTGCACCACGGCGCCCGGAACGCCCACCTCGTGCCAGCGGCCCCGCTCTGCGAGCACGGGGTGGTCGACGAATTCCCGCACGTCGTTGACCCCCGCGTTGGCGATGCCCGCACCGTCCAGCAGCTTCATCACCGCACCGCTGTCGGACCTGCGGAACCGCTCGGTGACGATCTCATTGAGTTCCTCGCGGTGGGCCGCACGTGCCGACCCGGTGCTGAACCGCGGGTCCTCCGTCAGCTCCGGCCGCTCAAGGAACTGCTCGCACAGGGCAGCCCATTCGCGCTCGTTCTGAATGGAGAAGAGCACCTGCTTGTCGTCGGCCGCGGTGTAGGCGCCGTAGGGGGCGATGGTGGCGTGCTGGGTGCCCACACGTGCCGGCTGGGCGCCGCCGTACCGGGTGTAGTAGGCAGGCTGGCTCATCCACTCCGCGAGTGCCTCGAAGAGCGAGACCTCCACGGCACGTGCCACCCCCGTCATCGCCCGGGTGTAGAGGGCGGCGAGGATGCCGGAGTAGGCGTACATGCCGGCGGAGATGTCCGCGATCGACACTCCGACCCGGGCCGTCTCCTCCGGTGTTCCCGTCAGTGAGACCAGACCGGTCTGGCACTGCACCAGCAGGTCGTAGGCCTTGCGGTCCGCCCAGGGGCCGCTGGTGCCGTAACCGGAGACGGTGCACGGGATCAGTGACGTGTGGCGCTCCGTGAGGGACGCGTTGTCCAGCCCCAGCCGGGCCGCTGCGCCGGGGGCGAGGTTCTGCACGAACACGTCCGCCCCGGCCAGCAGATCCTCCAGCAGCTCTCGGCCGCGCGGGTTCTTCAGGTCCAGCGTCACCGACTCCTTGGAGCGGTTGAGCCAGACGAAGTAGCTGGAGTGGCCGTGTACCGAGGTGTCGTACCGGCGGGCGAAGTCCCCTCCTCCGGGTCGCTCCACCTTGATGACCCGAGCACCGAGATCCGCGAGCTGGCGGGTGGCAAACGGTGCCGCCACCGCCTGCTCGACGCTTACGACGGTGACGCCGGATAGCGGAAGTGCGGTCATGGCGTGACCTCCGGAGATATGGCCGGGAAGCGACTGTGCGACGGGGCGGTCGTCGACGGACTTCCTGCAGGGGGACTTCGAAACGGCAGAGCCGCCGGTATCGAGCCGTGTGCGATACGTCCTGCGGTCGCTCCCTCACGGGATGCGTGGGGGAACCACCCTCGTTCCTGCGCACATCATCAGTGCTCATGGAAACCAAAGTAAAATAGTGTTTCGTGATGGAACCATGCGTGGTGCAGATGGGAGCGGAAACCGATGGACCTCAAGCAGCTGAAAGCACTCGTCACGGTCGCCGAGGTGGGCGGTGTCACCCGGGCGGCAGAACTGCTGCACCTGGTCCAGCCGGCCGTCACCCGGCAGATCCGCACGCTGGAGCAGGAACTGGGCGTTGCCCTTTTCAAGCGGACCCGGCAGGGGATGCAGCCCACGGCCGCCGGCACGACCATGGTCGCTCGCGCCCGGCGCGCCCTGAACGAGCTCGACCGCGCCCGCGCGGAGATCCAGCCGATGCCTGGCGAGGTCACCGGGATCGTGACCGTCGGGCTGCTCGACAGCGCGAGCGACCTGCTGGCGGAACGGCTCGTCTCGGCCATCACCCGGGAACGTCCCGGCATCGAGTTGCGTCTGCTCACCGCCTACTCCGGCTACCTTCAGCAGTGGCTGGACGACGGGGACCTCGACCTGACCCTGCTGTACAACCTGGCAGCCATCCCGTCGCTGAACGCCAAACCGCTGGCACAGGAGAAGCTGTGGGTGGTCGCACCGCCGACCGGAGGACTTGGTCCCGAACAGCCCATTTCCTTCGAGCAGGCGGCGTCGCACCCCCTGATCCTCCCCGCCCCCGGTCACGGGCTGCGCACTTTGATCGATTCAGCCGCCGCGCGAGCCGAAGTCAAAATGAACGTGGTCGTCCAGACCAATTCCATGCACGTGCAGAAGCGGCTCGTGCAGGCCGGCCACGGCTGGACGATCCTGCCCGGCGTCGGCATCGCCGAGGACATCGCGGTCGGCTCCCTGAGCGCGGCTCCGTTGTGCGACCCGGAGGTGTGGCGCTCCATCGTGCTCTGCACCGCCAGGACGGGCCGTGTACCGGTGGCGGCCGAGGTCGTGGCCCAGGAGCTGGCCCGCCAGGTCCGCTTGGCCGTACGCGAGGGGCAGTGGCCCTCCGCGCAGCTGTACGACAGTGCGCCGGGCAAGGAGGCATGACGGCCCTGCTGAGCGGCAACGCCGGGGCTCGGTCCGTCCGTGCGCACGTCCACCGGGGGTTTTCCCATGCCGTGGAGGCATGCGGGCATCAGCTTTTTCTATTGTTCGTAGGGCTCCATCAGCAGAGATGATGAAAAACCACTGGGAGGACGTCAGCCCTCAGGGCAACACGAGTGAGCCCCGGGGTGACACGCGCCCACATGAGGCCGCCCCCAGCTACCTCATCACAGGAGTCGCAATGACGAAGTCAAGCCGCTTGCGTGACCGGCGGGGCGGAGGTGAAGACGCGGTTGTCGCGCAGCAGTGCCCGCAGCACGCTCGCCCGTCGGCGGGCCGGGGTGATGACGTCTTGGACGTGTTTGCGGCCCTCGCCCCGCTTCTTGAAGGAGAAGTCCCGGTTGGGTCCTTCGCGGATGATGCTGGTCTGCGCGGACACGGAGATGACCCGCCGCAGGCGTCGGCTGTGGCGCGTGGGCCGGTGGAGGTTGCCGGTGCGGCGGCCGGAGTCACACGGGACGGGCACGAGCCCGGCCGCCGAGGCCAGATGGCCGGCATCGGCGTAGGCCGTGAGGTCGCCTGCGGCAACAACGAACTCGGCTCCGAGTGTCGGGCCCATGCCGGGCAGGGACTCGATAATCGCAGCCTGCGGGTGGCCGTGGAACGTCTCGCGGATCTGTTGGTCGATGTGCTTGAGCCGGTCGTCCAGGGCCAGGATCTGGGCAGCGAGGTTGGCGACGATCTGGGCGGCGACATCTTCTCCGGGCAGTGTGGTCTGCTGGGCCTGGGCGGCCTCCAGAGCGGTGGCCGCGACGGCGTCGGCACCCTGGACGCTGCGGTTGGCGAGCCAGGCCGTCAACCTCGCCCGGCCGCGGCGCCGGATCGCGGCCGGGGTCTGGTAGCCGGTCAGCAGGACCAGCGCGCCTTTCTGGGAGCTGTAGTCGAAGGCCCGTTCCAGCGTGGGAAAAACGCAGGTCAGTACGTCACGCGGCCGGTTGATCATCCTCACCCGGTCGGCCACCAAGTCCGCCCGGTGGGCGGTCAGCAGCGCGAGGTCGGCGGGGAGCTGGGCGGGCACGTCGATCGCGGCGAAGTCCTGGCGGTGAGGGGCGGTTTCGGCGATGACGTAGGCGTCACGAGCGTCGGTCTTCGCCTCGTTCCGGTAGGCGCCGGACATGCGGTTGACGGTGCGGCCGGGCACGTAGACAGCCCGCTGGCCATGGGCCGCGAGCAGTGCCGGCAGCAGCGCGGAGGACGTCCCGGAGATGTCCACCGCAGGGCACCCCGGAGAACCGGACGGCCACTCCTTGTCAGCCACTGAAGGCAAGCACCCATAAGCCACATCCGGCCCTCCCGGGCCACCCAACAACTTACGGAGCACCCATGGACAACGTCCAGAGCGGGCTCGGCTCGTATGTGGAGTCGTGGAGTCCCCAGGCGGTCACCGACACGGACGACCTTCTGCCCGGGCCGGTCGCCGCGCTGTCGGCCGTCCTGGACCAGCCGGAACCGGTCGCGATGGCCGGCGATCCCCTGCCGCCCCTGTGGCACTGGCTGTACTTCCTGCAGTGGCCGAACCAGCGGGACCTCGGCGAGGACGGACACCCAGCCCACGGTCACTTCCTGCCGCCCATCCCCAACAGGCGGCGCATGTTCGCCGGAGGCCGCTGCGAGATCATCGAACCGCTGCGCGTGGGGGAGCCGGCCCAACGCATCAGCATCCTGAGCACAGTGGCGACCAAGCACGGCACGACGGGTGAGCTCCTCTTCGTCACCGTGCGCAACGAATACAGCCAGCACGGGCGAGCCTGCCTGGTCGAGGAGCAGGACATCGTCTACCGCTCGGGGCGCAGCGGCGGACCGCACCCATCGGAACTCGACACGTCCGCCACGCCGCACTCCGATGAGCCCTGGCGTCTCCCCCTGCAGCCAGACCCCACCACGCTGTTCCGGTTCAGTGCCCTCACCGCGAACGCGCACCGCATCCACTACGACGCACCGTACGCCCGGGAAGAGGAGGGCTACCCCGGTCTCGTCGTCCACGGCCCGCTCCTGGTGCTGGCGATGCTCGAACTGGTACGCCTCAACGCCCCCTCCCGCCCCGTGCGTTCCTTGTCCTACCGGCTACGCCGCCCTGTCTTCGCAGGCGAGCACCTGATCGCTTGCGGCACACCGGCCGACAGGAACGCCGCCCTGCACATCACCACGCACCGGGAGCCGCGCCACGCCACAGCAGAGGTGACCTACGCATGACCCCCCACCGTGACCGCATCGAAAGGGCCCGCAGCCTGCTGTTCGTGCCTGGCTATCGGCCCGACCGGTTCGCCAAGGCCGCCGCCACCGGCGCCGACCTGGTCATCATCGATCTCGAGGACGCCACCGCCGCGCAGGACAAGGACCGCGCACGCGACAACGTCGCCCGGTGGCTGGCCGAAGGCAACAACGCTGTGATCCGGATCAACCCTCCCGGCACGCCGTGGTGCGACGCCGACCTGGAGGCGGTGTCCCGCTACGGGGCTCCCGTCATGGTCCCCAAGGCCGAGGACCACGGGGTACTGTCGGAACTCGCCCGCCACACGGCCGGGCGGTGCGCCCTGATTCCCCTCATCGAGACGGCCGTCGGCGTCGAGCGGGCCAACGAGGTATGCGCCGCCGCCGGAGCCGTACGTGTGGCCTTCGGCAACGCCGACCTGGCCAGCCAGCTCGGCGTGGCTCACGATGACCACATGGCGCTCACCTACGCCCGCTCCCGGCTGGTGTCGGCGGCGGCAGCCGCGGGCCTGTGCCCTCCAGTCGACGGCGTCACCACCAGTGTGAGGGACGCCGATGTCCTCGCCGACGACATCTCACACGCACGGCGCCTCGGTTTCACCGGGAAGTTGTGCATACACCCCGCCCAGGTCCCGATCGTCTCAGCCGGGTTCGCCCCCTCCGAGAGCGAACAGAAGTGGGCACGCGCCGTGGTGACCGCCGGTGACTCGGTCGGCGTGGTCGACGGGCAGATGGTGGACAGGCCCGTGCTGGAACGCGCTCGTCGGATCCTCGCTGCCGCCTCTCGCTGACACCTGGCCGCGCCCCTCAGGTCGGCAGAAAGACCATGCCTCACGAAGATCCGCCCCCGCCGGAAGGGGGCTGACCGACCTCGGGCTTGCCGACGTCCAGGCGGCAACTGCTTGAGTGGCCCGGCGTCGGAAGAGTACGCAGGAGTGAACCGTTCCGGGTTCGGCAGAGAGCAGAGATATCAGGCGCTGACGGGTTCCTTGGCGCGGGTGTGCTGGTGACGGCAGGCGGGTTTTCCACCGTGCTCCGACCGATACCCTTGCTGACGACATCGCCGGGACTGCTCTCGGCGGGCGCCGCGGCCGAATCCGTCTCCGCGGCGCCGGCCCGGTTCAGGCCGAACGCGGTGCCGAGTCCGGCGGTCGCGGCGAGTGCGCCGCCGATCATGCGGCGTCTGCTGATGGGCATGGGGTTCCCACAAAGCGTGGGGGAGCGCAAGGAAATTTTCGGCGGTCAGCAAAATAACATCCATGGCGATCTCCCCTCCCCGCGCCCAGACCTAGCGTTCGCAGGTCGCCTAGTACTCCAGTCTGACTTCGCGATCTTGTCGCGGACCCGGCCGGGAACGGGTACGGCCACCGCGTGATCATCGGTTGGTGTGTGGACAAACGAAGATCGTGCGGTGGCCGCGGGCCATCGTCCACCGAGAGGACTACCGCGCCGTCGGGCGGGTTGAAGTACAGCCCGACGACGTCATAGACCTTCTCCACGAAGAACGGGTCCGTCGACAGCTTGAACGTGTCCGTCAGGTGCGGCTTGAGCTGGAACTTCCGCCAGATCCGACCGACAGTGGACTTGGACAGGCCGCTGTGCTCGGACATCGACTTACGCGACCAGTGTGTGGCGTTCTTCGGGATCTCCTCCAAAGTAGCGACCACGACCGCCTCCACCTGGTCAACGCTGATAGTGGGTGGCCGGCCCGGCCGGGGCTCGTCGGCCAGGCCCTCCAGTCGCTCAGCGAGAAACCGGCGCCGCCACTTGCGGACAGTATCCGCGGAAATCCGCAGTTCCCGAGCCACCTGGACGATGGGCGGGAGGTCAGGACCCCTTGAACGCCAACCCGAGGAAAGGACATGCTCCTGAGACAACCGCTAAGCGACACAGCCTGAGACAAGGAGAAAGCCCAGGGTCACAGCGCCGTCGCCTGACAGCAAAGCTGAGAACCTACAAGCCTGAACACGCGAGCGGCAGAGTGCCCAGCTCAGGCCGCTGTCCGCCTGATGCAGACTCTGGGTGCGCAGAGGCGGCCGACGGGCGATGCCGGATCTGCCGAATTCAGGAGGCCGGGAGATGGCGGGCACCACAGGCAGCGCACGGTTCGCTGCTCGGCCGGGTGAGCTCGCGCAGCGCCTGGTCGAGCGTGAGGTCTGCGTCGCCGGCCGGCGTACAGCACAATTCGTGGTGGATGACCCGGGCCGCACCTCCGCCCACTCCGCGTCCGTCATGTCCGACGGATACCGGCGCACCCGATCCGGATGATCGGCCGCGTTGCCGTACACGTGCGCGAGACAATCGCACGACAAGGCGGGCGAGTTGAAGTCAACGGGCTCGGGCGCGTACAACAACGACAACAGGGCCTCCGGGAACCGCTCGGAATGGGATCGCACACCCGAGCTACCAGGAGGCCCTGTCTTCATGCGCGTAACCGCCGGAAGATCACCCGACCAGGAACTCCGCTCGACTTACACGCTCCAGGATCGGTTGGGATACGGCATCTCAGATGCTCAGCCGGGCAGCGTCGGCTTCGCCGACGGAGATGGCGAGATCGGCTGGAGACAGCTCGACAGTGTCCGGGGGTCCGTCGAGCAGGTCCAGCAGCAGCGGCAAGTACTCGGCAAGTGCGCCGGCGTTGTGTGCCTCGGCCGCGGCGCGTGACGCGTACTTCTCGACCACCGTGACCCTCAGTGGATCACGGTCCGGCTCGACGTAGAACGCGTAGCGCAGCACCTCGGGTTCCTCACGCAGAACTCGTGGGACCAGCTCGGAGAACAACGAAAGCAGGTCGGCGCCACGGCCGGGCTTGGCCTGAAGATGGCCGACGACAACGATCTCAGACAACGGGATGCTCCTCACGGTGGCAGCAGTCATGGTGGCGTTGGCTGGTGGTCATATCGCGAGGGTCGGCAGGCGCAGGGTGGACGGAGTCGGTCCGTCGTGATGAACGGTGTGCCGTGCGGTGACCGCCTCGTCGAGGATGCCGAGCTCGGGCACGGTGCGAGTGTGCAGGTTGCGGCTGTAACGCGGGAAGCTGAACCCGGCGATCTGGACCCGGATGCGGTGACCGCGGCGGAACCGGTGGGCGACGTCGTTCAGGGCGACGGTCACTCGGCTCGGTTCATCGGGGCTGAGCCAGTCGCTGTCGCCACCGTCGCGGTAGCGGGCTCGCTGAGCTCCTTCGGCGATGTTGAGGGCAAAACCGTCGGGCTCGACGTCGACGAGGGTGACGCACAGGTCTGCGTCCGGCGCAGTGCTGGTGATGAATGCGACCAGCTCGGGCTGGCCGGCGATCGTCACGTCCTCGGTCAGGGGCGCGCTCGTGTAGACGAGCAGGTCGCTGCGCCCGTCTACCACGCGCTGATCCTGAATGCCTCCCGGCACGGCCGCCGCATCGCCTTCGAGTGCGATCGCCCCGCCGTGCGTGGGGAACGGGTCGTGGGGGTCAGCGACGAACGTGTCTGCGGCGGCTCCGGCGTAGCCTGCACGGGTGAGCAGGCCGTCTCCCCCGGCGGTGCGCGCGTCGCCGGCAGAGGCGAGTGCCCATTCCTCGACCGTGCCTGCAGGCGGCCACGTCGGCGCATACGCCCAGGTGTTCGCCCCGCCGACGAAGTAGGTGACTCGTTCGGGGCCGGAAATGTACCGTGCGGCCGAGGGGTAGTCCGCGGCGTCACCGCCGCGCAGGTGGCGGTCGAAGAACGCAGCGAGCACGGGGTTCCATGTGGGCACACCGCCGTTGGCGTTGGGCAGCACCCGCGCACCGGACTGGCCGGACGCGCCGTAGGTGCCGAAGTGGGTCCACGGGCCGGCGATGAACCTGGCCTGCTCGTTGTCGGCCAGCCGAGCGGCCAGCCGGAACTGGGTGGGGCTGGTGAAGTCCTGGTATCCGCTGATCTGCAGGAAGGGGATGGTGACGCGGTCGGGCTCGGTCAGCAGGTTCGGCCGGTCCCAAAACGGGTCGTGGGGTGAACGCAGCCAGTCGGCCCAGAACGGGGCGAGGCGGCTGTCGTTGAGCGGGGCGATATCGGTCAGCGGAAGTTGACTGACAACCGCGCGCCAGTCATCGGCCGCCTCGGCCAACAGCTTGCGCGCGTGCTCCCGTTCGGCTGCACTCAGCGAGGAGTGCTCAAGACCCTCCCGGCACATGACCAAGGCATAGGTGGTCAGGAAGCCCAGCTCGAACAGACCGCCGGGCCGGGCGGTGTGGCCCATGTCGACGGTGGCGACCATCGCGACCGCAGCCTTGAGGTTCGGGTTACGGGCGGCAACGGCTTGCAGCACGGTCATGCCGAGGTAGGAGGAGCCGTAGATGCCGACGTTGCCGTCGCTCCACGGCTGCGCTGCGGCCCAGTCGATCACGTCGTAGGAGTCGTTGTATTCCTGGGTGATGAAGTCCAGTTCCCCGCCGGATTCGGCGCGGCCGCGGGTGTCCTGTACGAAGACTGCGAAGCCCTGTCGGGCCAGCCAGAGCGGATCGGCGACGATGGCCGAGACCCGGAACGAGTCCCTGCGGTCATAGGGAGTGCGATGCAGCAGCACAGGCCAGCGGCCCTCGTCGGCGGGTCGGTACAAGTCGCCGGTCAGCGTGACGCCGTCGCGGGTCGTCATCTTGATCCCGGCGTCGATGCGGGGCAAGTACATGGATGGCTCCTTGAAGGCCCAACGTTGGCTGGACGGGTCAGGCAGGCGGTCATTGACGCTCAGGGCTGATCCTTGATCGCAGGGTCGAGTCGCGCACGCAGGATGCGCTTGGCGAACTTGCCAGTGCCGGTCTTGGGAAGCGAGTCGGCAAAGTGCACCTCGTCGGGCAGCCACCACTTCGGCACCAGTGGCCGCAGGTGCGCCAGGACATCCTCTGCGGTGAGCTGGGCGCCGTCGCGGGTCACGACGAAGGCGACGGGCCGCTCGGACCAGCGCGGGTCGGATTTTGCCACGACGGCCGCCTCGGCGACGTCGGGGTGGGCCATGATGTGGTTCTCCAGGGCGACCGAGGAGATCCACTCGCCGCCGGACTTCACGAGGTCCTTTTTGCGATCGATGAGGTGCAGGTAACCGCTGGGGTCGACGCTGGCGACGTCACCGGTTCGCAACCACCCGTCCGCGGTGAACCCCTCGTCGCCGGTGCGGTTGACATAGCTGGCAGCGATCCAGGGGCCGGCCGCCTGCAGCTCGCCAACGGCGACGCCGTCCCATGTCTGTTCCGCGCCGGTATCAGGGGCGATGAGACGCAGGTCGAACAACGGGAGGGGCCGTCCCTGGCTCGCGCGTACCCGCGCTCGCTGCTGTTCGTTCAGCTCGTCGTGTTCGCGGCGCAGCGTGGCCACGGTGCAGATGGGGCTGGTCTCGGTCATGCCCCACGCCTGGGTGATCGGCACCCCGACCGCTGCCCGCCAGCCCTCGGACAGGCTCGGCGGCACGGCGGCGCCACCGCACAGCACCATCCGCAGGCTGCTCAGATCGTGATCGTGCAGGAGGGGCAGCGCGCCCATCCAGATCGTCGGGACTCCGGCGGTGAAGGTCACCTGGTAACGCTCGATCTGCGCGAGCAGCGCCGCGGGAGACGTCTGGGTGCCGGGCAATACGAGGTCCGCTCCGGCCAAAACCGCGGTGTACGGCAGTCCCCAGGCGTTGACGTGGAACATCGGAACCACCGGCTGGACGCGGTCGCGTTCGCCGATGGCCAGCGCGTCGGCGCCGAGGCTGGCCAGTGAGTGGAGCACCGTCGAGCGGTGGGAGTAGAGCACGCCTTTCGGGTCGCCGGTGGTCCCTGACGTGTGGCACAGCGCGGCGGCGGAGTTCTCGTCCTCGATGAGGAAACTGCCCGGGTAGGGCGGCTCCGAGGCGAGCAGCGTCTCGTAGTCCACGACGCGCGGGTCGGGCGGCACCGGCTCGGTCGAGCCGTCCTCGACCACCACGATGTAGCGCACCGACGGGATGCGGTCGGCCACCTGCTGCAGCGTGGGCAACGACGAGCGGTCGACGAACAACACGTCATCGTGCGCGTCGGCGATGACGAACGCGAGCTGGTCCGGGAACAGCCGGATGTTGATGGTGTGCAGCACGCGTCCCGAACAGGGCACGGCGAAGTACAGCTCGAGATGGGCCTGCGTGTTCCAGCACAGCGTCCCCACCCGAGCGTCAGCAGGGACACCCAAGCGATCAAGGACAGTGGCAAGCCGCCGAACCCGCTCAAAGCACTCGGCGTAGGTCGAGGACCGCTCACCCGCCGCCGTCGCGGTCACGATCGTCTTGTGGGCAAACAACGCCTCGGCCCGATGAAAAACGTGGGGAAGACCGATCGCACGATCCTGCATCAACCCGAGCATGTGACGTCTCCTTCGCGGATGTCTCGCCTGCGATGGTCGAACGCAGCGTGCGTGCGAGGTCGCACGCTGCGCCGTCAAGGAGCTCAGACGACGATCACTCGGCGTCCGCGGGAGTGTCCGGCTTGGCTGTCGGCGTGGGCTGCCGCGGCCTCGTTGAGCGAATAGACCTTTTCGACCGGGGTGCGAAGCTTGCCCCGCGCAATCAGGTCGGCGGCCTCGGCCAGAGCTTCGGGCATGGGGCCGCCGACGCCGGAGAACCGGACGCCGTACTTCGGCGCGTCGAGGTCGGCGATGGTGATCACCTTGTGTGGATCGCCGGTCAACTCGACCAATTCGGGGATGACGCCGGAGCCGGCCAGATCGAGAGCGGCGTCGACAGTGCCGAGTTCGCGCACCCGCTGGACCCAGCCCTCGTCGTAGGTGGTGGCGAGGGCGCCCAGACTTTGCAGGTAGTCCTGGTTGGCGCTGCCAGCCGTGCCGATCACGGTAATGCCGCGGTCGCGCGCGATCTGCAACACGGCCGAGCCCACTCCGCCGGACGCGCCGCTGACCAGCAGTGTCTGCCCGGGCTGCACTCCCACCTCGCGCACAATGCGCAGCGCGGTCTCCACCACCGACGGGTATCCGGCGGCCTCCTCGAACGTCAGGCCCTCGGGTATGCGGGCCCAGGCGAACAGCACGGCGTGTTCGGCGTAGGTGCTCCAGCCGCGGCCGAACACGCCGTCGCCGACCTCAACATCGTCGACGCCCTCGCCGACCTCGTCCACAATTCCGGCCGCGTCCTGGCCGACTCCGGCGGGCAAGTCGATCGCCCCGTGCGACGCCGTAGCAGTCCTCTGGAACTGGCCTTCACGGATACGCCAGTCCACGGCGTTGACCCCCGCCGCCCGGACGGCGATGCGTATCTGACCGGGGCCGGCGTGCGGCTCCTCGACATCGACGACCTGCAGCACATCGGGACCGCCGAACTCGGCAAAGCTAACCCTCTTCATGCCTTCGACCGTAACCCTAACGACTAGCGTTTCGCAACAGTTTCGGTATCAGACCTGTTAGTATCAGGTCATGACCACGCCGACCAGCCGCCGCGAACGCAAAAAAGCCGCGACCCGCCGGGCCATCGCCGACACCGCCCGGCGACTGTTCCTCGAACGCGGGTACGACGCGGTCGGCATCCGCGACATCGCCGCCGAAGCCGACGTCGCCGTCACCACGCTGTTCGCCCATTTCCCCTGCAAGGAAGCGCTGGTGTTCGCGCAGGACGAGGACTTCGAACAGCAACTCACCCGGACCGTCACCGACCGCGCACCGCACGAGCCGCTCATCCCGGCCCTGCGCCGCCAGATCGAGCTCCTCGTACGGCACTGCGCAGCCGCTCCCGTCTGGCAGATGATCGGTGAGACACCAGCCCTGCGCGACTACGAAGCATCCGTCAGGCTGCGCCACGCCGAGTCCCTGGCCGCAGCCATCGCCGCCGACCCTGATCTCGAACGAAGCGCCACGGCCTGCCGCGCGACCGCGCGGTTCGTGATCGACGCCTACTCACTGGCCCGCGAGGCAGCCGACCCGCAGGCCACCCTCGACGAGATCTTCCACATGATCGAGGCCGCCTGGGCCGTCACCGGCCCGGCCCGAGAGCCACAAGCCACTGCGACGTCAGGCACGGCACAGAACAGTCGCGCCGCCACAACTCGCTGAGCGCCGGCCTGCCTGCGCCACGGAATCCGCAAGACACTGACGCTGCGCACATACTGTCCCCTGCTAGGCCGTGTATCGAAAGTGGATCTTGAGCTGTGAATGATCACGGTTCATGGCGCGGGGGGATCTCACGGACGAACAGTGGGCGGTGTTGGAGCCGTTGTTGCCGAAGGGGACGAAGGCGGGGCGGCCGCCCGTCTGGCCCCGACGGCAGCTGATCGACGGCATACGGTTCCGGGTTCGGACAGGGGTTCCGTGGAGGGACGTACCCGTCGAGTACGGGCCGTGGGGCCGGATCTACGACCTGTTCCGCCGATGGCAGCGGGACGGCACCTGGCACAGGGTTCTCACCTGCCTCCAGTCCCTGGCCGACGCGAGGGGTGCGATCACGTGGGACCTGAGCGTCGATTCCACTGTGTGCCGAGCCCACCAGCATGCTGCCGGAGCCCGGAAGCAGGGTGACCTGCAGAAGGAACCGCCGGGCGGTGTCTTCACCGAGCCCGGTGATCACGGCCTGGGACGCTCGCGCGGTGGGTTCACCACCAAGCTGCACCTGGCTGTCGAGCAGGGTCAGAAGCCCATGTCGATGTGGTGACGGCAGGGCAGCGTGGGGACTCGCCGCAGTTCGAACCGGTGCTCAAGAAGGTCCGCGTGCCCCGCATCGGGGCGGGTCGGCCGCGCGTCCGTCCCAATCGAGTGCGCGCTGACAAGGCGTACGCCTCGCGCAGGAACCGCTCCTCCCTGCGCCGCCGGGGGATCCGCTGCACCATCCCCGACAAGGTCGACCAGGCCCGTAACCGCAGGAAGCTCGGCTCCCGTGGCGGTCGGCCGCCACGTTTCGACCCGGTTGACCACCGCGAGCGCCACGCGGTCGAGTGCGGCATCAACCGCCTTAAAAGGCACCGAGCCGTCGCCACGCGATACGACAAGCTGGCGGTCCGCTACGAGGTAACCGCCCTCGTCGCGGCCATCAACGAATGGCTGTGACCAGCGCTCGTGATACACGCCGACAAAGAGTCCGCAAGCGTGGAACTGCGGTCACTCCCCGACTGTGCCGAGGAGGATCTGCGCCAGTTCGCGCGGCTGGGAGAACATCGGCCAGTGGCCGGTGTCCATCTCGATCAGTCGCCAGTGCTCGGTGACCAGCAGCTTTGCCGCGTCGTTGCTCGGCTCGGGGTCACCGAGCGTGCACTTGATGTACGTCGCCGGGAGGTCGCTGAGCGGCCGTTCCAGCACGGCGGGTTCGGTCAGCGTGGCGCCCGGGTGCGGCGTCGAGCCGCGAACGATCCGTGCGATCTGCTCATCGGTGAGACCGTGGCCCTCGAAGTGGGCCGCAGGCGCGACCGGCCAAAGTCCCCCGTTCTCGGCGATCGATGCCCTCACCATCACCCCGCCGTCCGGCCAGGAGGAGACGAACGGTTCGCCATCGGCCGGAACACTGGAGTCGACGAAGACCACGCCCGCCAGCCGGTCGCCGACCCGCTCGGCGGCCTGACCGACTGGGATGCCCGAGTAACTGTGACCTACCAGGACGACGTCGCGCAGATCCTGACGCTCGACTTCGTCAACGATGTCCTGAACGTGGGTCTGCTGCCCGGCCGGCACACCGTGCTTCTCGGCGAGACCGGACAGCGTCAGCGGGTAGACGCCGTGGCCGACCGCTTTCAGATGCGGCACCACCTCATCCCACGCCCACGATCCGAGCCGCGCACCTGCAACCAGCACGTAGTTCGCCATGGCCGCACCATAGCGAAGCGACCCAACAGCCACTCCAGGAATACTTTCGACACACGCCGTAATAGGACTCCGTTAGGTCTCGCTCGATCTTGGTGTTGTGTGTGTCTTGCTGGGCAGGGGTTGGTGGCAGGTGGTGCAGATGCCGGTCCAGCACCTCAAGATGTCTTGTTCTTGCGGTGCCCGGCCTCGGGCGGGACGCGCGAGGCAGTCCTGCGGCCGCCGTCCGCTTCCCATTCCCGAGGCAGGAACAGCCGCCACTGCAGCGGACAGGAGGCCGTGTCACTGGCGGCGTGGACGCTGACCGCGACCTGGCAGTTGGCGCGTTTGTCCAGGGCTCCGCAGTACTGCGGAGCCACGGCGGCCGACATTCTTCCGTCCTTGGGCAGCGACACGTCGTCGATCACCCAGGCCGTCGGGTTGACCAGTGGCAGCATGCGTTCGCAGATGCGCCGCTGCACCGGCACCGGGTTCCAGGTGGACTGGTTCACGAACTGCTGCAGGTTCTGCTCGTTGCCGTCCGGCAGCCGAGCGGCCATGGCCTGGATCGACTTGCGGCGGCCGTCCAACATCAGTCCCCGCAGGTAGCAGTCACCTTTGGCCCGCTGGTCCTTGCGCGGCACCGACGCGAACACGTCAGCCACGTATAACGCCAACTTCGCCCGGACACGATTCACTTCATGTGCGTCCATCCACCCAACATGCCCAGAAACAGGCCCAACCGGAAGACCTAACGGAGTCCTACTAAGAACCTCTAACAGAATGGTCGAGAGCGCGCTGGGGATCCGACCGGTAACAGTTGATCGGTGGTGGGGCTGGGTGGCGTGACAGAAGCCGTGGGAGGTCAGTGACGTGGGCGGTGATCGAGCCCCCTGCTGTCGAAGGTTGAGCGCCGTGCGCGTCATCCGGGCCGCAAGCGGCTGGACGGCCAACTGGTCCTCCAGGAGAGGCAGCATTAATCATCCATGAGCAAGTCCATCGAGTATTCGACCTCGAAGACTGGCGCCACGCCTGTGACGTCGAGTTCTCCATCTTCTTCGGCCCCGTCGTCGGCGTAGTAGCGGACGTCGGCGCCAGGGAAGGCAACGGAGACCTGTTCGACTAGTTGTTCTATGCCTTCCAGGCTGAGGAACAGGTAGCCATCGTTCTCTATCAGGACCTCGATGTCCTCCTCGACCAGCGGGCATTGCGCATCTTCCCGAGTCAGCCATGCGCCGGAGGCGGCGCGCCCCCAGACCGAGACGGTGCGGTTGAGCTCCGTCTCCGGTTTGTCACCCTCGCCCCAGACCTCGTCGTAGATTTCAACCCGCGCACCGTCGTACATCGCCATGGGGCGACTATCGCAGTCCCGTACTCGAACAGCCCGCTGGAGCGACAACCGCTCTGTGTGGGCCGCTGAGAACGAATTAGGCTTCGTGGATGTCGTCGCGGATCTCCCAGCGGGTCCGCCGCCTTCGACGCCCTGATGTCCGATGCCGGCCTGAAGCTTGTCACCACCGGCATTCGGATACCACGGATGGACTCCCTCATGGATCGCCGGATACAGACCTGCCGCACCGAACTCCTGGACTGGACCCTGACCTGGAACCAGAGCAACCTCCTCCACGCACTGCACGAGTACGAATCCATCTACAACGAACACCGCCCGCACAGAGCCCTGGAACAAGCCGCTCCCTGTCACGCGCTACCCACATCCATCACGCAACGAGCCCGGCTCACCCACCTGGAAGTCCGCAGACGAGACCGACTCGGCGGAACCCTCCACGAGTACCAGCGAGCAGCCTGAGCTGTGCGGATGATTTATCGGCACCCACAGTGCCGAGCAGGTCCTGCTCGTCTCCTCCAACGACCCGCACGCCGAGGCGATCGGCCTGCACCGCGTCGGCATTCAGTCCGAGCGCGGGTCTGCTGGTGATCAGGCCGGACCGGGCGACGTCGGGCGCCCGAAGGTGCGGCGGTAGGCGGTGGGGGTGGTGCCCAGTGCGCGCCGGAAGTGCAGCCGCAGGTTGGCGGCAGTGCCCAGCCCGCAGTCCCGCGCCACCCGATCCACCGAGTGGTCCGTGGTCTCCAGCAGTTCCCGCACCCTACCGAGGCGGGCGTTGAGCAACCACTGCAACGGGGTCGTGCCTGTCTCCTCGGTGAACCGGCGCATGAAGGTGCGCTGCGAGAGACCCGCGTGCCGGGCGAGCACACGCAGCGCGAGTGGCTCGCCGAGCCGGTCCAGGGCCCATCCCCGGGTAGCGGACAGCGACGCCTCACCCGCCACCGCGACGGGAGCCGGCACGTACTGGGCCTGCCCACCGTCCCGGTGCGGGGCGGCCACCAGACCGCGGGCGATCTCGTTCGCCACCACCGCCCCCAGGTCGCGGCGCACGAGGTGGAGACACAGGTCGATGCCGCAGCACACCCCGGCCGACGTGAGCACCTCCCCCTCGTCGACGTAGAGGACGTCGCGGTCGACCGTGACGGCCGGGAAGCCCCGTTCGAACTCGTCGATGTGCTTCCAGTGGGTCGTGGCGTGCAGCCCGTCCAGCACGCCCGCCGCGGCCAGTGCGAAGGCGCCCGTGCAGATCGACACCACACGTTTGCCTCGGTCGCGAGCCTCGGCCAGCGTGCCGAGCACGGCGTCCGGCAGCTGGTGGATCGGTTCGAATCCCGGCACGATCACGGTGTCGGCGCCGGGCACCTGCTCCAGCCCGCCGTCCGCGACCAGGGCGAATCCCGCGGTGGTGGTCACCTTCGCGTCCAGCGCGCACAGGGTCATCTCGTAGGGGGTTTCCGGCCGGGTGGTGAAGATCTGCGTCGGGATCGCCAGGTCGAGCGGGGTGACCCCGTCCAGCGCCAGGACCGCGACTCGATGCACTGTCATGGCAAGATCCTAGCGAAGTGAGGAAATTTTGCCTCTCGCCAGGTCAGGTGGTCGCGGCGAGGCTGAAGACATGACCGGACCTACCCGCGAGGCGACCGCCGACCTGATCACGTTGCCCGGCACACCGCTTGCCGATGCCGTCGTGGATCTCATCCGGCCGGTGGAAACGCCGTCCGTGTTCAACCACAGCATCCGCACCTACCTGTTCGCCCGGCTGGTGGCCAGCCGCCTCGGCCTGGCCGTCGGCCAGGACTACCACGACGACCTGCTGTTCGCCGCGTGCGCGATGCACGACCTCGGCGTGGCGTCGGACGGCCCGCACAGCCAGCGGTTCGAGGTCGAAGGCGCCGACCGGGCCGCCGCGTTCCTCATCGACCGCGGAGTGCCCGCGTCCGACGCCGACCAGGTCTGGCAGGCCATCGCCCTGCACACCTCCCCGGGCATCGCGGAACGCTGCGGCACACTGTGCGTGCTCGTCCGCGAAGGCCTCGCCCTCGACTTCGGCGGCCCACTGGGCGCCGACCACGTCGACGCCCTCACCGATGAGCAGGCCGACGCCGTACACACCGCCTACCCACGGCTGGACATGATCCGCTCACTCACCGACGCGATCGTCACGCAGGCCGCGAAGAACCCGAAGAACGCACCCCGGTACTCGATCCCCGGCGAATTCCTCCAAGAACGCCAGACCTTCGGCCGGACCCGGATGGAGCACGCCTGCCATTCATCCCGCTGGGGCAACTGACCCCACGGCCCCCACGGCCCCGTCAACAAAGAAAAGGAACCACCGCAATGACCGTCCACCCCGTCGAGGTCCCCGAGGGCAACGCAGTCTTCGGGCAAACCACCAGCGCCTTCGCAAGCTTCGGCTATTCCGCCGCGGTCCGCGCACACGGCCTCCTGTTCATCGCCGGAACGATCGGTCGCCGCGCCGACGGCACCATCCCGGACACCATCGAAGATCAGACCGAGATCGCCATCCGGAAGATCGAAGAGATCCTTCGACTGGAGAACCTCGACCTGTCCGCCCTCGTCGACGTCACCAGCTACCACGTCGACATCCGCCAGCACCTGCCCGGCTTTGTCGAGGCCAAACAGCGCCTGGTCCAAGCGCCCTACCCGACCTGGACGATCATCGGGGTGAGCGGCCTCGCCAGCCCGGGACTCCTCGTCGAAATCCGTGCGACCGCCGCCTACCCCGGCGACGCATCCCGATAGGCCGCCGCTTCTGGGCCCGCTCCCGGGCCCAGGAGCCCCACGACTGACGGTTGCGAGGTTTGCGATCCAGGATCCATCAGGAATCGCAGAGGCCCGTGCAGGCGTACAGCCCCAGGGGTGCCGCAGCCGACTTGCGTGGCTGGCGTAGGTAGGGAGCTGTCCGCAGGTGGCAGTTCCCGCACCGCGTAGTCCCGATGCGTCGGGGCGTCCTTCGTATCCGCCTCCCGCGCGAAGTCGCTGATCTTCCGCACGGCGACGCCGGCCATGCATACCCGCGCTGTCGCCGAGGCCGTCCGCCACCCCATGCGTCGGATCAAGTTCTTGAAGTGCGACCAACTCGGCCCCTTGGCGGGCTCCCACTGGCCACGGCATTGATCTCTACCGCCGGGTCCGGCGCGGAGGCGTCCACGAGTCCGGGTGGGGCGAACCACTGCTCCCAGCAGAAGGAGAAGGCACAGTTGACCAGCGTCTGGTGCCGACGGATGGCACGGTCGGACCTGACTTGGAAGTCGGCCCAGCCGAGTTCGTCCTTGATCTGCTTGTAGCTCTGCTCGATCCACGGCCGTAATCCGTAGAGACGGACGATTTCGGCGAGGTCGGCGGGCGGGTGAGGACCCGTGGCGGCGTGGGGCGCCCTGGGTGGGGCAGGTTGGTCGTCAGGTACCAGGTGGCCTTCGGTGGCAGGGTGGCCGGGTCGGTAGTGGCCACGATCAGGCGGCACGGTGCGTCGGGGCCGTAGCCGCTGAGGCGGGCGTCGGCGGCCCACCAGGTCTCGGTGTGCCCGTCGCGGAAAATGACGCTGCACAGGCGTCCAGTCGCCGGGATGGCCGGCATCCCTCCAGGTGAGGACGTGTGCGGCGTCGATGGGGGTGTGCGGCTGGTCGGCTGGCGCCCAGGTGCCTTGCGGGGTTTGAGGGCTACCACGTAGGCCAGCTAGGCCTCCCGCAGAGCGAGGTACCAGTCGTCGCTGACGGAGTAGGCGCAGTCGCCGACGACGGCCCGGCAGCCGAAGCCCATCTCCTTCCCCCGGGCCGCGAGGGCAGCGGCCAGTTGCGGCTTGGTACGGAAGGCCGGATCGGACCGGCGGCGGGCGAAGTGATGGGCGGGCGTGTAGGGCTGTGCGTGCAGCGGGTAGTACACGCGGCCGTCGGTCCACACCGTGGTCACCCTGACGATGCCGTTGTCCGCCTTGCCCAGTCGGCCCAGCCACTGCCGGCCCACATGCGCGGTGGCCGTGCCGTCCTTGCGGTCCCCGGAATCGTCGACCTGCGAACGCCCGTAGGAGCCTGGTCTCCTCAGTCTCGGTCGGTTCGGTCACCGTGGATCACCTCCGTCTCGCTCAGCCGGGTGCGCAGTGCGGCCACGGCCGTGTGCAGGCGGCTCTTGACCGTGCCTTCGGGGATGTCGAGCAGCCGGGCGATGTCACGTACCGGAAGATCGGCGTAGTAACGCGATGTCAGTATCTGACGCTGGTGAGGGGGCAGGGAGCCAAGTCCATCGGCCGTCGCGAGGGCCAGCGTGCGGTCCTCTTTGGTGTGTTCCGCGACCGGCTGCTGCGCCCAGCGGGCGGCGAGGCGGGCACGCAGCCCGTCGTCGCGCGCACCGGCCCGGTGCCAGTCCGCGGCGACACGGGTCGCGACGACGCTGCTCCACGCGGAGGTGTCGCGGACCGCCGCGCGGTCCGGGTCGGCGTGTTGTTCCAGCAGCCTCAGCCGTACCTCCTGCACCCCGTCATCGAGGTCGCCCCACGGCACGCCGCCCAGTGCCAAAATCGCGCGCACGCGCGAGACATCCACCTCGGTCTTGCCGGGCGTACGGGCGTCGGGCGTGTGTCTGTCGGATCCGTGGGGGTCAGCGGCGTCGGCGCGGCGCCTGATACGGCGTAGCGTGCGGCGGCGTCCGGTCATGGGTTCCCTCCCTGTCCCTCCTAGGACGGAGGAGCCCTGGGAAACGTTCGGCGGTGCCGGGCGATGATCGGCCTTCTGGGAGAGCTGGGCCTTTTCGGGAATGCTCTGCCCCGCGCCTGGGGCACGGGGCAGAGCGGCAGCGGGCGAGTGGGAAAAGCCGTCGAGGAGCGTGGGGGCTTCGGCATGGTGCAGGCGGGGCATGTTCGGACTGGATGACAGGCGGCAGATCCAGACGGCGGCGTTGGGCAGCGCGGACTCGGAGGAGCCGCCCCGGCGTGACCGCCTCCCACCACACCGTGGCCTCCCCCTGACGCCATTGCGCGGCCGTCGGCCGGCCTATGGGATGACGTGAGTGCTGCGCCATACTGGTCTGCATGTCCGCCAGTCGCGGATGAGCATGTACCGCACCGTGCTGGCCGAAGGGCAGCCCGAGGACCTCATCACGCTGCTGAACCGGGACCTCCTGGTCGCCCAGTGGCCCGTGCTGCGCATGCTGATCAGCGGTGCCATCCGAGATGTGTGGGAAGCCGCGTTCCCCGAGCTGGCCGCCGCCCGCCCGGCAGCCGCAGCGTGAACCTCAGCGACCTGCACCGCCGGCTTCTCTCCGACGTCCTGGCCATCGGTACCACCTACCCGCTGGTCATCACCGGCGGATACGCCGTGCAGGCCCACGGCCTGGTCGACCGGCTCAGCCAGGATCTCGACGTCGCTACGGAGAACCCCGCCCCCATGGCGGAGATCACCCACACCCTCACCGCTGGGCTGACCGAGCGCGGCTGGCAGGTGCAGGAAATCGGCGTCGATCCGCTCTCCGGCCGCCTCGTCGTCACGGACCCGTCAGCGGCGAGGAGTGCGAGGTCGACGTCCTCAAAGAAGCCTTCTGGCGGCCGCCCATGGCTACCGAGTACGGCCCCGTCCTCGCTCTCGACGATGTCATCGGCACCAAGGTGCGAGCTCTGGCGGACCGCGGAGCCGTCCGTGACCTGATCGACGTCCACGCCGCCTCCCGCCACCACACCACAGCCGGCCCGGAGGCACTCGGCCGCCGCCACGCCCGGACGACTGACAAGCGGTCGCGCCGACGGCGGCGAGATGGCCCTGGCGTTTGGGGAAACCGCGGGTCACCCGCGTCTTCAGGGCATACGAAGGCTGTGGCGCTCGCCCGGCCGGAGCGCCTTCGACTGGGAAGGCCCCGATGCACAGCAGGCAGGTGTTGACCGCCGTCACCTCTCATGAATGTCTGCCGTGACCGATGAGTTTTGTGCGGATCCGTGGTCGATACGGCTGGATACACCGACAGCGGTGGGCCTGTGCCTGGGACGTTCCAGCGCGGGAGGAAGCACATGGAGGCTGTGATGAGCGTCGAGGGCACCGACCAGGGGCACGCGATCCGGACGGGCGGGCAGGGGACGCGGGTGAGCGGTCCCAGGGTGTTGGTGGCGGGGGCGAGCATCGCGGGACCCGCGCTGGCCCACTGGCTGCGCCGGCGGGGGGCCGAGGTGACCGTGGTGGAGCGGGCTCCCGAACTGCGTCCCGGCGGGCAGGCGGTGGACGCGCGCGGGGTCGCCAGAGAGGTCATCGGGCGCATGGGATTGGGCCCGGCGGTGCGCGCGGCGTGCACCGACACCGCCGGCGCGCACACCGTGGACGCGGACGGGCAGGTGCTGGGGACCTTCCGCGTGGACGACGACGGTGGCGACGGGTTCATCGCGGACATCGAGATCCTGCGCGGGGACCTGTCCCAGGTGCTCTACGACGACACCCGCGACGGCGTCGAGTACGTCTTCGGCGACCGCATCGCCGAACTCGCCCAGGACGCGGACGGGGTCGACGTGGTCTTCGCGGGCGGCAACCGGCGGCGCTTCGACTTGGTGGTCGGGGCAGACGGGCTGCACTCGGAGCTGCGAGCGATGGTCTTCGGGCCG
The DNA here is from genome assembly GCF_014712245.1 of Streptomyces sp. 5-10. Taxonomy (NCBI): domain Bacteria; kingdom Bacillati; phylum Actinomycetota; class Actinomycetes; order Kitasatosporales; family Streptomycetaceae; genus Streptomyces; species Streptomyces sp. 5-10. The sequence goes on along the minus strand of NZ_JACVYG010000017.1, from coordinate 101,225 downwards.
CATGAGCGGTTCCTCCGCCACCTCGGGCACGCGCTGGCCTTCTACAGTGTGCCCAACGAGTTCGGGCTGGACCGCTGGCTGCTGGAGTACCAGGATCAGGAGTCCGGGCGCTCCGCCCTCCTGCGGCCCATCCAGGACGCTACCCGGGCGATGGCCATGTTCTACTTCGCCTCGGCTGACTTCGACGTCGACCACCGTGACGTCGCGGCCCAGAAGGTCCTGCTGCGGGAGCGGATGGCGGGCCTGGGCTGGTTGACCCCGGACATCCTCGCGCACCTGGACGACACTCCGGACTTCTACCTCGACCAGGTCGCCCAGGTGGTGATGGACCGCTGGTCGAGTGGACGGGTGGGGTTGCTCGGGGACGCGGCGTTCAGTTCGTCGCCGATGTCCGGGCAGGGCACCGGGCTGGCACTGGTCGGTGCCTACCTGCTGGCCGGAGAGCTGGCCGCTGCCGGATGGAACCCCGACGCCGGGTTCGCCCGCTACGAGGCGCGGATGCGCTCGTTCGTCGAGGCCAACCAGGAGATCGGCCGGTTGAACGCCCGCAGCCGCGACGTCCCCGGGCCACACGCCGAGCCGCGCCCCGATTTCGCCAGCGAATGGTTCACGGAGCTGGTCGGGCGCGCGATCAACGGCGTCGAGCTGCCCGACTACGCGGGGGTGCCGGACTCCGCAGCCCCGGCCGGATCGCCGATCACCTCGTCGGCCAAGGCGTAGGTGTCACATAACGTGTCGAGAGGGACCACGCTTCGGTAGGACACCGCCGGACGACCTCCGCTCCTGCCGCACGGTGCGCGTGGGAGCGCCCGTTCGGCGGCCAGGCCACGTTCCGATGAGGCGGTGTTGGCTTGGAAAACTGACAAGATCAATGAGAATCCACCGCGTGGGGTCTTTGTGGTTCTGTCACTTGCCTGGTCGGCGCTCACCGGAGCTGACAAGACCATTGAGACATCAACCCCGTGACGTCCAAGCCCATTGATCCCAGCCGGATCGCTCGCCCGTCTTGTCTCAAGGCAGTTGTCAGTGCGCAGCTCGCCGACATGGCTCCCTGACACGATGGATGAGAACGGACAGTGCTGCCGCTCAGCGCCTCGTCTCGTACCTGGTCAGGACTACGCCGCCGGGAAACGTCCGCGTTTCTGTCAACGGTCGATCTGCGTGACCTGAAGCTGTCGAAGCACGGCCCCAAGCCGTTCGACCCGCAGGAAGACCCACCTGTCTCCGGCTTCTGGGTGGGGTCGTACCCCAAGAAGGACCACGTACTGGTCAAGGTCGAAGGCGATGCCAATGTGCATGTGGTGGACCTGCGCGAGCAGCGGGAGGAAAAGGAACTCGGGTTCCGTATGGGGGCGGATTCCGTGACGGTCCATATGGACCCAAGCGGCAAGTATGCGGTTGTGTACGCCCGAGGGACGATGGTCGAACTGTGGTCCGTGCAAGCCGACGGGGAGGCGAGACGGTCCCTGGGCCCGATCGGGCCCGTCACACAATCCGGCGAAGTAGTCGTTGATCTTCGCCTGCGGCAACGCGGTCCATCCACACCGCGCTGTCACCGAGGCCCTCCAGCCACTCCACGCACCGGTCAGGTTCTTGAAGTGGGACCAGCTCGGCGCCTTGGCGGGCTTCTTAAGCCGGTTGAACTGCGTTGTGCCGTCCGCGTCGCGCTCCTCCAGCAGCCGCAGCAGCTCAGTGCGCTGAAGCGGGCTCATGCTGTCGTGGATGCCCGGGCAGATCGAGGCTTCACCTCGGTGCGGATCTTCGAGGCCACCTTGTCGAAGGTGGAGAACCCCGGCAGCTCCAGCCCGGCCTCCACGACCTCCTCCAGCGCGATGTTGATCAGGTCCGCCGGCCGGTTCTTCGCCGCGGCCTCCTAACTCCACCACCTGCTCCGGCACATCCTCCAGCGCCGGGAAGCACCCATCTGCTGATACGACTTCAGCGTCAGCAACAGGGCGAGCAGATGCTCATTCCCGTCCGTCGCCCCGGCCGCCCACTGCACTCATCGCGAGTCGGTGCGAAGAACAAGTGCAGCTCATGCGCGGTGATCAGCCGCTTCAACCGCGGATACGCGGTCCGTTCGATCGAGGTCACAACCCCACCCCAGGCCCCAAGACGATAGTCGACACCACCACCAACGACGCTGAGCCAAACGGGTGACGCCGCGGGCACTCAAGGCTTCGAGATCAACTTATTGCCCCTTTGTCCCGTATCTGGGTCACACCCCTATGACATCCAGGCCCTTTGGGCGCGGCGTGCTGCTTCGGGGAACAGCTTGGTCGCGCGGGTGGGGATGGCGGCGCGGGTGTCGGGGGTGATGGCCTGGGTGGTGAGCAGGGCGTGGATGTTGCGTTTGGCCGATGCGGTGTTGGTGCAGGCGACGCCCCAGTCGGAGCCGTAGACGATGTGGGTGTCGCCGAACACGGTTGCTGCGGCCGCGATTTGCTGGTCGCTCGCGGATGCCGCGGTGTCGACCCAGAGCCGGCTGAGGGCGGTTTGGATGTCCTGGGTGGTCAGACCGTGCGGATTGGGCACCCAGGCTTCCGCGCCGAGGAGTGAGAGGCGTCCGGCCAGCAGGGGGACGGTGGCGCCGGCGTGGGCGATGACGAAGGTGATGTTGGGGTATCGGTTGAAGACGCCGGCGTAGAGCATGCCGGTGATGGTGCGTCCTGTGTCGAAAGCGACTTCGATCAATGGTGTGGGTAGACCCGCGGTGGAGGGGGCGTAGGCGTTGGGGTGAACGAAGACCACGGCGTGCTGACGATCGAGGTGTTCCCACAGCGGGTCGAGGTGAGGCTCGGCCAGCGAGCGTCCGTTGTAGACGGTGGTCACCGCCCAGCCGTCGGCACCACCCACGCGTCGAGTCTCTTGGAGTGCGGCCGGTGCGTCGTCGGTCGGCAGGGCGGCCAGCAGGCCGAACCGTGAGGGGTGCTTGGCGACGATCTCCAGTCCGTAGTCGTTGGAGGTTTGCAGGGCCTGGTGCCCGGCGGGAACGTTGCTGAGCATCTGCAGGGCGGTGCCGGTCTCGTCCATGAAGTCCAGGGTGGCGTCAAGGCACCACTCGTACGGTTCGGCCACGAGGAAGTTGTTGGCGTGGCTCGCCTCCAGGATCCTTCGCCGCGCTGTGGGGGTGGTCGGCAGCGAGAAGTGGGCGTGAACGTCGATGAGACCAGGTTCGGTGTGCGTCATGCGGTGCTTCCAGGGGCGGGGGTCGGCGTGGGGGAGGTACGGGCCGGGGTGATGCGTTCCAGGTCGGAGGCGAGCGCGATCAGGTCGCGGTCGCGGTGGGGCAGGCCGAGGAGTTCCATGCCGACAGGCAGGCCGCCGCCGGTGGAGCCTGTGGGGGTGGTGACGGCAGGGAAGGCGGCCTGGGCGGCCAAGAGGGTGTTGGTGGGCATGGGCCGCGAGTGGGGGGCGTTCGTGTCGAAGGCCCCGTCGTCGATGTCGGTGCGGGAGGGTGCGGGGATCCTGACGCTCGGATAGCACAGGGCGCTCAGCTTGTGCTGGGCGAAGAGGCCGGCGATCTGGTGCTGTAGGCGGGTGCGCAGTTCAAGGCCGCGGCCGTAGGCACCGTCGTGGTGGGGATCTTCGGGGCTCTTGGCGACGGCGCGGAGGAGGACGTCGGTGGGCCTTAGCCGTCCGGTGGCGACGATTTCGGCAATGTCGGTGAAGGGGGCACCGGATCGTGTCAGTGAGTGGTTGATATCGCGGCGGGACTGGCGCAGGTACATGGACGTCTGGTGCAGCAGGTCGGACAGGCGCGGAATCCCGACATCGATCAGCGAAGCTCCTGCTTCACGCATCGCGGTGAGGCTCTCCTCGACCACCCGGGCGACGTCGGGATCGTCACCGGGCGCTGTCGCGCACACCTGGCGGAGCACACCGATCCTGGCCCCCTTGAGGGCCCCGGGCGGTAGCGGGTCCTGCGCTGTTCGACGGTGTGGGGGCAGGGTGGCCAGGGCGGTGAAGGGATCGTCGGGATCCCAGCCGGTCATCGCCTCGAGGAGGGTGGCGGCGTCGGCGACCGTGCGGGCCAGCGGTCCGGGAGAATCCTGCTCGCGAACCAGCGCGGTGACGCCGTGGCGGCTGACCAGGCCGACGGTGGGCCGGATTCCGACCAGGCCGCAGAAGGAGGCCGGGACGCGGATCGAGCCGCCGGTGTCGGTGCCCACGCCGGCCATCGCCAGGCCGGCCGCTACTGCTGCCCCGGTGCCGCTGCTGGAGCCGCCGGGATCGCGGGAGAAATCGTAGGGGTTGCGGGTGACGCCGGAGCGGGACGAGTGACCGTGCCAGGACATGGCGAAGTCCGGCAGCGCCGTCTTGGCGAGGATCACCGCGCCCGCCTCACGCAGCCGGACCACCAGGTGCGCGTCCGCTGCGGGTACATGGGCGGCGAGTGCGGCCGAGCCGCTGGCGGTCGCGATCCCCGCGGTGTCGATGTTGTCCTTGATCACCACGGGTACGCCGAAGAGCGGGCCGCGTGGTGCCGTGCCGGCGTCGAGGCGCGCGGCGTCGTCCATCGCGGCGCGGTTGAGAGTGACGACGGAGTTGAGCTGGGGGTCCAGGGCCTCGATGCGCTTCAGGTGAGCGGCCACGATCTCGCTCACGGTCACCCCTCCACTCCGGTAGAGGGCCTGAAGTCCGGCTATGTCCTGCGGCAGCTCAAGCATGATCAAACGTCCCTTCTCCCACCGTGCGCGACCACGACGGGCCATGACGGCGCGACAGCGTGCGCCACCTGCGGATTCGCATCGAACGGAAGGCGCCGCCACCACGTGGTCGGCCTCGGTGATTCAGGCCCACAGCGCCTTGACGCAGGCGGCAATGGCACGGCCCTGGCGACGTCCCGCCTGGGCGGCGGCCTGCGCGCGACGGGGGTCGTAGGGGTTGGGGCCGATCGCCCCGAGGCTGCCCTCGTCAGGGACGGCCAGAAAAGCGCGCGCATCCTGGTTGAGACGGTCGACGTCCTCCTGGGCACTGGGGATACCCGCGTGACCCTCGTACATGGGGGCGAGGACGACGATGCGGTCGTGCCCGGCCGCGAGAGTGGCATTGGCGGCGGAGACCATGCCCGCGTCGATCCACTCATGGCCGTTGAACGAGACGGTGGGCCAGATACCGGGGACGGCGCCACTGGCCGCGGTGGCGGTCTCGATCGAGACGCCCGAGTCCGGGCCCAGCAGTTCCAGGCGGCCCGTGTCGGCGTCGGTGACCGCGACGCGCATGTTGGCCGGCCACTTGTCGGTTCGCAGTCGTGCCCGCACCACGCCATGCCGGGTCCCGGTACCGACGCCCGGGGCGAACTTGCGGGCCACCCGGCCGAATCCTGCCCCCACGGCCTCGGGATCGCCCGCACCGGAGCGGAACGCCTCGGCCCAGCCCGCGTAGACGTCGGGATCGGTGCGCATGACCGGCTCGTGGTCGCTGGCGTGGGCCTGGTCGGCGTAGAGAGCCTCCCAGTCCGTGCCCGAGGTGTAGTTCGTGCCGGTGAACGAGCCGGCGGACGTTCCGATCACCGTGTCCGCGTCGCGCAGGTCGACGCCCTCATCGAGCAGACCGGCCAGCACGCCGATCTCCCATCCCATGCCGGTGACGCCGCCCCCGCCCAGGACGAGTGCGCGGGTCGTGTCCGTAGAAGCCATGTCAGCACCCTTTCCGGAAATCATCGTTTCCGATAATTGACGTTACCATAATGACATGCAGAACTCGCCCCGCGGCCGGCCCCGCCGCTCAGACATCGATCGCCTGGCCCTCGAACACGCCTTGGGCCTGCTGGAGGAGCGCGGATACGACGGGCTGCGGATGAAGGACGTGGCCGAGTCGGCCGGGATCGGGCTCGGCGCTCTGTACCGGCGCTGGGCGGGCAAGAAGGAGCTGGTCATGGCAGCTCTGCGGGCGGACATGGCGCAGCACGAGGAGGTCGAGAGCGGCGACCCGCTCGCCGACTTGAACGCCGCCCTGGAGCGCATCGCCGACGCCGTGCCGAACGGCCTCGGCCGCCTGATCGCCGCCTGCCTGAGCCAGCCCGACTCCGAACTCGCACGCGTGGCGAGGGAGGCCAAGCTCACGCCGATGGCTGACGGCCTCACCGCCCGCCTGGAGAAGGTGATCGGGCCGGTGCCGGACGCGCGACAGCGCGCCGAAAGCGGGCTGTCCTACCTCATCTGGAGTGCGGCCATCGCGCGGGAGGACAGCGATGCACAGTCCTTGCGCGACCAGGTCCTCAGCATCATGGGAGTGAGCTCGCCGCAGGCAGGGGGTCAGACACAGCGGCTCCTGTAGCCACAGGTCGGCGTGCGCTGGCCGAGGAGCGCCGAAGGCGTGCGGACTGGCTCGGCACCGCCATCACCGAGGTCCTTGCCACCGAGGAGCGGGAAACTCTCGCGCAGGCACTGCTCCTGCTGTCACGCCTGGGCGCACACCTGAAGGTCAAGCAGCCCGAACCCGGGCGAACGGTCAGCCTGCCGAGGCGATCACCGGGCCAGGTACGGTCCGGTGGCGCTGCCTTCAGCCCCATACCACCTCGGCCGCCGTTCCCGCCGTTACGGTCCGCCCGCCGGAGTCGCCGCTGGCCGGATAGAGGCCGGTTGTGGGCTCGTCGAGGACGTACAGGGTGTCGCTGCGGCGCCCGTGCCGCAGTTCGTTTTCGGACACCTGCCTCGATGCGCTCCGCACTGTTTACGTGCGCCCGGAAGGAGACGATTGATGTCCAGAGTTTCCGGGTGCGGCGTGGGAGTGTCGCCGGTTGGCTGGAAGGGGTCCCGGTAGTACTCGCCGAAAAAACAACGGAATAGCCCCTGACCTGGGGATACCCCCCGCTCCCTTTCGGATGCCGGTGCCGGGGGCGTTCTCCTCGACGGTGGTGTGGTCGGGCATGAGGTCGGCGACAGCGGTGCGGATGGCGCCGCGGCTGACGCCGTGGTCGCGGGCGAGGGCGGCGATGGAGCGGCCCTCCAGGTACGCGGTGCGCACGGCGTCGGTCTTCGTGGCTGCCACGGCGGGTCGGCGCCCGCCCTTGCTTCCTTTGGCCTCGGCGGCGCGCAGTCCGTCGTAGGTCAGCTCCCGCTGGAGGTCGCGTTGGAGCTCGCCGGCGGCGGCGAGCGCCGTCGGATCTGAATTGGATTTGAGCCGCCGCGAACCCCCGGATTGCACGGGTTCATTGGACGCGTCGTCCGCCTGTCGTCAAACCCCGTCGTTTGACGACAGGATTGGAAGCGGCAGAGGCCTCCGGGACGGGCGCCAGGTCTTGCAGCAGCGGCAGCAGACCGGAGGCCATAAGTTCCTCCTGTGCACGCGGTCCGAGTTGGAGCCCGTCGCGTACGGCAATCCGGGCCGCCCGTCGGCAGCGGTACCGGACGTGCCACACCGGGTCCCCGGCAAGCCTGGCAGCGCCGTCACTCAGCGCTGGCGACAACCACAGCACCGGCTCCTGTGGCCGAAACGCTGGCTGGTTCACCGACTGGGCGGAGAGGGTTCTCCCGCTCAATGGAGGAGTCGATGTCTGAGGGCAACAGGGGAGGCAGGGGGGATCGTGTCGGACCACAGCGACAAGGTCACAGAAGAACAGGTGCGAGAGCGGGCCGCCCAGATCCGGGAGCGCCTGAAGCGCTGGGAGAAGACCGAGGGTTTCGCTCTGGCGGCGGCGCTGGACGTGGAGGCGGCGGCGCGGCGAGCGCTGGAGGTGCGGTCCAGGCCGAAGCCGTCCGCGCACGACGTGCTGAAGGCGATCCGGCCCGAGTGGGAGAAGGAGGCGGCGCAGCAGGGGCTGATCGGCGAGGCGCTGGACGCGTTCAAGAGGCAGATCCTGGACTCGGACGCCCCGCAGGTCTTCTGCGACATGGAGGGCTTCCTTGGCCTCGAGTACCACATTCACCTCAACAAGGCCGCCGTCGAGGTGATCTCCTGGAACACGGATGTCGTCCTTGAGGCGCTGGAGTGGGCCACGGTGGCCGTCCCGAAGATCGATGAGATCCTCTCCCCGCTGGAAGCGTTCATCAGGGCCGCAGCGATCCAGGAAGTCGGCGCCGCCAACAGCAACGGCCAGGCCCAGCTCGTAGGGGTCTGGCCCGTTCCCATCCCCATCGTCGAGTCCGACGACAGGGTCTGGGGTGTCCTGGGCGATCTCCTCGGCCACTAGGTCGGACAAAACACCCGGCCGCCGCCGAGCGCCTGCCCTCCCGCGCAGCGCCCGGCGGCGGCCTCGGGAACAAAGGACGTTCGCGGGGCCAGGGTTCGTCTTGCGGCCTGGAGAGCCTGGCCAGGCCGGTGGTGCCGCGGCAGTTGGATAGAGCGGACGTCGGGTGAGGCGTCGGGTCACCAGCGTGGCGGCCGCGTCGGTGGGGGGAGATCGCTGCGGCGTACGGGACGGGGAAGCTCCCGCTCCTGCCCGGCGACGGCTGCCCCACTCGCGTGGGCGGCGCCTACCGCCCCCACTGGTTCTGATGCCTGTTGGCCCGCGTCCGGTCTGTTGTCGGTCCGGTCGCTACGCTGTGGGCAGCGGCAGGACGCGCACGCCGCACGCCATGGTCACCGGCACCCACGCTGCCCGGCAGACGGCCAAGGACCCCCGGGAGAACGTCCCGGCGCAGGCCCCCCCGAAGTTGCAGCACATACGACCGTTTCTTCCCGGATGTCGGTGAGCCCGGCGGGATGCGTGGGATCCCGCGAGAGAGGCTGACATGACCAAGAGCGGAGCCAACGGGCCCAAGTCCCGCGCCCGCGCTCGACAGGAGCGCGACGGCGTCAAGTACACCCGGGCCCAGCGCGGCGCCACTGCCGCAGGCACGACAGTCGGTGTCAGCGAGCCGGACGACGGCTTCGGCGGCAATGAGTTCGAGTACGAGCAGGTCACCGACCTGTTCCGGTGCACGGAGTGCGGGGTCTACGAAGTGGCGGCCCGTGACACGGAGGGACTGATCAAGCCGTGCACGGGCCTGGTCCGCTACGGCGGCGACCCCGAGCGGGTCTACCTGCTGCTGACCGAGAACCCGGCGCTGCCGTACAGCCACGTGGCTTTCCTGGCGACGAAGGTCCGTAGCACCGGTATCGGCCGGGCGCCCCGGTTCTCCTGGCGGGAGGGGGGGCTGCTGGTCGAGTCGGCTCCCAGCGTCGTCGCCGAACTGGCCCGCCGGATCGAACTGGTCAGAGATGAACTGGAGCAGGTGGAGAGTCTTGAAGATACGGCCGTAGCGGCGAAGGCGTCGCCCAGGCCGGTGGGGCGGCCGTCGGGGGAGAGCATGCAGATCGGGTCGTAGCCGCGGACCTCGCCCAGGGTCGGCGAGCTGGCCACGCGGAGCATGTCGCCCCAGTGTGCCCGTACGCGGTCCAGACGGACGGTGTGCTTCGAGATCGGCTGGAGCGGTCCGTAGTCGGCGGCGGTGTTCGTGTGCCATAGCCGGGCGTCTGAGATGTCGGCGATGCGCGGGGAGAACTGGTAGCCGCAGATCGCGAAGAGGCCGAAGACGATGTCCGAGCACGACGCGGTGTCGGTGATGACGGTCTCCGGCTTCGGCCCGCCGTCGCGGGCGTGGATGGTGTCCAGGATGAACAGCGAGTCGCGCAGTGTGCCCGGCACGACCACCCCGGCCGAGCCCCATCACCTGGTCGTTGATCACGTTCAACCACGTTGCGCCCTTGTGCCGCAGGCCGAAGTGTACGTCGTGGAGTTCCACCCGCTCCTCAACTCGCTGGGCCCCAAGCCCGCCCCCGGGGAGGGGCCCGAACTCCTGCTGAGGCATGACTACTTGGGTGGCAGTGGCCCCGTGCACCGCGACGCGACACATACCTACACCGACGGCCCGGCCGTCGAGGGCGCCACCGACAGCTACGAGTGGATGCACGGGCTGGGCGAGGTCGTCAACGCCCTGATCGGAGCGGGTCTGGACATCCGACGGCTGCGCGAGAGTCCTGAACTGCCCTGGCCACGTTGGCCCCATATGGTTCGTGGCTCATCCGGCTGGTGGCGGCTGCCGGAGCCGGGGATCCCTCTGCTGTACGGACTTCTGGCATCCCGCTGAGCGAACGGCCACGATAGTGACCTCTACGGTGGCGAGGCTGCTGCGAACCCGAGTGGGCGGAGCGCGCCGCGCGCACTGCGGTGGCCCCAGCGCGAGTTTTTGGGGCCGAGTCGGATCTCCGATCGGCTGGATCTGGCGTTCCTGACCGCGCTCAGCTGGGCTGGAACGGCGGTCGGGTCTGGTGCGACCGCTCGGGGGGCCGTCCGGCGCCTCGTTGGCGCCTTCGCAGTCGGCGTTCGCCTCCGGACCCGGCTCCGTCCTGGTAGACCCGGCAGATCCGATGGCGCCCGCCATGCGGAGGAGCTCGGCACGGTTGTCTCCGCCCCCTGGGACGCGCAAGCCTGCCCCACAGTTCAGCAGCCCGCTGACCGGGAAAAGTGTTCCGCTGTTGCCCGGATGTCGAGACAGTGGCGGAAGCGAAGACTGAGCAACCGCCAGATCCACAGGACAAAAACAAGGGGACCTGTATGTCACCTGCCGCTTCCACCCGTTTGTCCGTTGTCATCGATACGGACCCCGGGGTAGATGACACCTGGGCGATCTTTTTCCTGGCCGCCCAGCCGGACGTCGAGATCGTCGCCGTTGGAGCCGCGCACGGCAACGTGCCCACTGCCGTGGCGGCCGCCAACGCCTTACGTGTGCTCGACGTCGTCGGCCTGGATCAGGTACCGGTTGCCCTGGGCCATCCGGCTCCTCTTCAGCAGCCTTTACAGACGGCAGAGTTCGTCCACGGCGCGGATGGACTGGGTGGCAAGGCGGGGCCTGCGTCACCGCGACAGGTCAGCGCGGAATCAGCAGCGGAGCAGCTGGTGCGCCTGGCCAGACAACGGCCGGGAGAGCTGACGTTGCTCGCCCTGGCGCCGCTGACCAACATCGCCCTCGCCCTTCGGATGGAGCCGAACCTCCCCCGACTCCTGCGCCGTGTGGTGTTCATGGGCGGTGCGTTCCACGTGGCGGGCAATGTCACCGCCTGGGCCGAGGCGAACTCCGCTCATGATCCGGAGGCAGCGGAGGAGGTGCTGCGCGCGGGGTTCGACCTGATCATGGTGCCGCTGGACATGACCGAATACGCATGGGCTGACGCATCCTGGCTGAAGCTGATCGCGGATGCGGCCGCCCCGGCTGCTCGCTTCGCGTCATCGGTGCTCGAGACCTACGTCGCCCTCTACAGTGACGCTCACGGCACCGTCGGCTGTGTCCTGCACGACCCACTGGCTGCGGCCATCATGGTGGATGAGTCCTTGGCGACATACGAGGAGCACCAGGTCATGGTCGAACTTGCGGGGCATGCACGTGGCGCCACACTGATCGACGAACGGAAGTTCAGCACTGACCGCGGGGGTATCCCCGATCAACGGCCTACGGTGCGGATAGCCGTCACCGTGGATGCTACCACTGCCATGGACCGCGTCCACCGCGCTCTGATCACCCCTGGGGTCGGTCAGTAACCGAAAGCACACCTACCGTGCGCCTGGACAGACCTCCGGGAGAGGTCCTGGGTGCCTCGGGTGTCCCTCGATCGAAGCGGCCGGGAGGCCCGGCAAGACACGGCCGATCCGCCGTTGTTCACCGGCTTGGAATCGTATGAGGTTCAGCTGTGGCGCTGCCCCGCGTCGTAGCAGGCCGATGCGGGGCAGCTGGATGCGAGCCCGGATCAGGGCCGGATGTCGACGTAGAAGGCGTCGTTGTGCAGGATGCGGTCGGCGATGTACCAGTTGTTCAGGCCGGTGCCGGCGTTGCTGTTCTGGGTGCCGTCGACGTACCCGGCCCGCGGTGCGGTGGTCGCGGTCGCCTCGGTCGCCGCGCTCCGCAACAGCGCCGGCAACGCCGCCTATGCGACGTCCAAGGCGGGTTTGCTCCACCTCTGCCGCTCCCTCGCCGTCGACTACGGGCCGCAGGGGCTGCGGGCCAACGCGGTGTGCCCGGGCTGGGTGCGTACGGAGATGGCCGACCAGCGGATGGAGCGGTTCGCAGCGGAGGCAGGGCTGGCGGGCGGTGCCGAGGCGGCGTACGAGGAGGCAAACAGGCTGACTCCCGCCGGGCGGCCGGGGGATCCGGAGGAGGTCGCCGAGGCGATCAACTGGCTGCTTTCGCCCGCCGCGTCCTACGTCAACGGGGCCGTCCTCACCGTCGACGGCGGGGTGACCACGGTCGGTGTCGGCGGTGCCGCCTTCGACTACCGGATCGAGGCGCGCACCCCGCGTCTGTAGCGGACCACCGGACAGGCCCGTTCCACAGAAGGCTGGGCCTGGACGGAGCCCCATCGGAAGCCGTGCTCGTCGCCGGGGATTTCGATGCCGGCGGCGTGGCATCCCATTGGCTTGCACAGTGCCCGGGTTGCGGCTTCACGGAGGCGACATGACACTCCCGATGGCTTGCCACGTCGATTCGGTGCGGAACACGTACGGCGTGAACACTGCCATCAGGACCGCGAGCACACCGAGCGCCTAGCCAGACGAATCTCATCATGATCTCCCTCGGGCATCGTCACGACGGGTCCGTCGGCGTCTTCTTCAGGCGCAGGGTTGTGATTATCCGATGACTCGGCGTGCTTGCGTCAGACACCCGAGTCAGCACAGCCCATGTTCTCTGCGCCGCGCCGCACCGATCCGGTCGACGGGATGGTCCGGGAGGCGGCAGACTCAGGGACGGACGGAAGGAAGGGGCAGCATGAGTGCACAGCCGATTCACCCGCATCCGGAGCCGGACCGGGTGCCGCGGAACGCCGAGGGCATCGCGGCCTCGCTTGAGGGCGAGCGGCGGATGGAGTTCTACCGCGAGCTCCTGGCGGCCGCGCCGGAGGAAGCCGAGGGGGTTCTGCGCCGCTGGTGGTGCGAGGCGATGCTCGACACCGACCCGTCCGGTGGCCGGTTCACCGAGGCCGCGCTGAACGGCACCCTGCCCACGAAGAGCGTCGCGTCGGCCATCGCGCGCCGCCAGGCGGCTGGGCTGCCCGTTGAGTGAGTCGCACGGCCAGGAGCCGGAAGGCTGGCCGTGTGAGCTGTCCGAAGAGGTTGATGCGCTGCTGGCCGACTCATCCCTGCCGGGGGAGGTCTTCGGGGCGATCATCGCGGCGACCGTTCAGATCAACGAGACGCGGGGCATGGTGCCGGGCAGTACCGCCTCGGCGAAGTGGCCCCAGCAACGACGCATGCCGCTCGGCCGGGACGGGGTACTGGGCGTCGCCGAGTACGTCATCGTTGCTGACGCCGACCCGCCGTACATCGTCCTCACCCGGGTTCAGCTGTACTGACCGCCCCCGACAACCGAGCGGTGTGGCGCGGCCGCGTCAGGTGGCGCGTGGCGTGGGTTCAGCGCGCAGCAGGTCGGGGCGGGCATCGGCGATCGCGAAGGCTCGCCGGAGCCCTTCCACCAGTGTCGGTTCGATGTGATAGACCCGGGCCCGCTCGTCGCGCTGGAGCAGCCGGGCCGAGCTGGCCGGGCCGATGCGGGCGCTGTACCGCCGGGATGCTGGTGAGGGTTCCGCCGATCTTCGCTTTCGTGATCGGGGTGGTCGGATGGTCGGCGAAGTACTGCTGTACTTCGTCGAGCGAGGCGCCGCCGCCCAGGTCGGTGATCCGCCGCAGCGCCGCGCGGGCACCGGGCATCAGGGAGGCGATCACCTGGAAGAGTGCCTGCTCGCTCCAGCCGTTCCCGATGGCATCGTCGTCCGCCAACGGGGCGGTGGTTGGTGATCCGGCTGGACCCGTACGGGACTCCTGCTGCTGGGGTGAGCGTGGTCAGCTGCCACGGTGGCGGGTGCCCCGCCGACTCCGCCAGGTACCGCGACCCGGTGGCAGCACGGACAGCTGCCCTGACGCATTTCCATGTCAAACGAAAGCTGACCGGCCGAGGCCGTGGCTGCACGTGCCAAGGAGCGGGATCTGTCTCCGCGGCCTGGCTCAGCACCCCACTGCACCCGCCCGCTGGATGTCCACGAGCTCGTAGATGGTCGGCCGTTACGGGTCGATCGCAGCGCTGAGACGGCCGACGGGGATCTGTACTTTGGCGCGTCGTAGTGCGGACCGGATGGTGCGGCCGACCACCATCAGCCGGTTGTGCCGTCCCTCCCACTGACCCCAGGTGGCCAGGTCGGCGCCCGCGAGGTGGTCGGCGATCTGCGCCAGAGTCAGCCACTCGGGGTCGCCATGCGCGGCGAAAGCATCCAGGAGCTGGCAGACGATCTGTGGACTGCCATCCGCCCGTGCGGATGCGGCGGATGGTGGGGCCGGGCACTCCGGCCGCGGCGCCAAGGCGACGGGATCCTGCCCATGTGCGGGCACCCGGTCTTGTGAGATGACTGGTTCAAGGGCGGCCAAGATGTTGGTGAGGGACGGGCCGGGGGCGCCGACGGCGATAGCCTGCGCGGTGAGCTCGGTGACGTGCGTGCTGGCGTTACGCAGGCTGGCCACTTGGCCATTGCGTACCGCCACCGCGTCGGCGAGCTCTTCAAGCAACTGCGTCCATTCCACGCTCTGCACAACGCCGCCGCCGTGCCGTGGTGGCGCCGATGTCTTCCGCCGCCGGTTCGCCGTGGGCGCAAGCCCGTCCCAGCACACGCAGGGAGAAAGGGCGAGGAAGCAAGTCAGTGGGGACGCGCATGCCCGGCTGGCCGCAGACTGAAGCGCCGTTATGACGCGGGGCGCCTGGCAACCGGGAGCCTGCCGGACTGACCGGGCGTTCGTACGGCTACGCCAGCCTGTCCAGAGGCTCATCGGTCGATTGTGGAGAGAGCGGCGAGGCACAGGGTGAGGCAGGCTGCGAAGGTGACGCCGCTGCGGGTGAAGGCTGCTGGGATCGTCGCACCGTCCCAGCGGGCCAGGGCGAAGGATATGGCTGCGGCGATGGTGGAGAACAAGCCATCGGCCGCGTGCTGGAGGAACTGGCCGACCTGGCAGTGCCGGTGGAAGAGGGACCAGTTGAACGGACCGGAGCTACGGGGCCGATCATCAGCGTGTATCTGCGCGACCCGGACCACAATCTGATCGAACTCAGCAACTACCTCGACTGAGGCGAACGCTTTGGTGGAGCTCCGGGGCCAGTCGGCAGAAGCACAACGAGAGGGTCATCAGTTCGCCGACGGACAACACCCCCATGGCCGCTCTGGGAGGAGACCAGCCATGGGGGTGTTGTCCGTCCGAGCCGAAAGCCCACTGGACGACACGGGAGGATGATCAGGACGGCGCGGCCCTCCTGCCCCACAAAGGCCGAGGCTGTCCGTGGCGGCACGCTGGCCCGGGTCAGGTCAGGAACGTGAAGAGCGGGCTGTCCGGAGGGACGGGCTCGATACGGTGCGGGACCTTGCCCATGCGGTCCAGCAGCGGCTCGAGGCCGTCAGGCGCACCGAGTTCGATGCCCACCAGTGCGGGGCCTGTCTCGCGGTTGTTCCGCTTCACGTACTCGAAGAGGGTGATGTCGTCCTCCGGCCCCAGCACGACGTCGAGGAACCGTCGCAGTGCGCCCGGTTCCTGCGGGAACTCGACGAGGAAGTAGTGCTTGCGTCCTTCGAAGAGCAGCGCGCGTTCGACGATCTCGGCGTATCTGCTCACGTCGTTGTTGCCGCCGGAGACGACGCACACGACCGTCGCGCCGGGCTCCAGGCCCGGATCGCGGTCGAGCGCGGCGGAGGCCAGGGCGCCTGCCGGTTCGCTGATGATGCCGTCGGACTGGTAGAGGTCGAGCATCTCGACACAGATCCGGCCTTCCGGCACGGTGAGCATGCGAGGCGGCTGCTGGGCGACGACCGTATAGGTGTGACGACCGACGGTGCGTACGGCCGCTCCGTCGACGAAGGGATCGATGTCCGGCAGCGTCACGGGGCCTCCGGCGGCCAGGGCCGCGGCCATACTCGCCGCGCCCTGCGGTTCGGCGCCGATCATCTGGACGGTCGGGTGTGTCTCACGGAGCCAGGCGATGGCGCCGGCGAGCAGGCCGCCACCGCCCACGGGGACGATCACCGCGTCCGGAGCGCGGCCGAGCTGCTCGACGGCTTCCCTCACCACGGTGCCCTGCCCTGCGATGGTGCGCGGGTCATCGAAGGCGGGTACGAGGGTGGCTCCGGAAGCATGGGTGTATTCGATCGCCGCAGCGGCGGCGTCGTCATAGGTGTCGCCCTCGACGATCATCCGGACGTGCTCGCCGCCGAGTGCCCGCACCCGGTCCCGCTTCTGCCGGGGTGTCGTCCTCGGCAGGTACACCCGGGCGGGCACGCCCAGGGAGGCACAGGCCAGTGCGACGCCCTGGCCGTGATTGCCGGCGCTCGCACAGACCACACCTCGCCGGCGTTCGGCCGCGGACAGCTGCGCGATGAGGTTGTAGGCGCCGCGCGCCTTGTACGACCGTACGGCCTGCTGGTCCTCCCGCTTGAGCCACACGTCGAGTCCGTATCGCTCGGACAGCCGCTCGCTGCGGTGCAGGGGGCTCGGCCGGATCACCTCCGCGCACCGTCGTGCGGCCGCGACCACGTCCGATGCGTCCACGCCACCGGTCCCGCTGTGCTCAGTCACCCGTTTCTCCTGTCGTATTGTTGGGCGCATGGCAGCCCGAGGTAAGTCCGCCACGGTGGCGAACGAAGGGTCGAAGCAGGCTCCGCTGCTCGTCCTGGGAAAGATCTCCGAGATTCTCAACGCTTTCACACTGGCCCGGCCTTCTATGAGCCTGCGCGAGATCCAGCAGCAGACGGGACTGCCTGCTTCGACCGTGCAACGCCTGGTGACGAATCTGGTGGCGCACGGGTTTCTCGACCGCTCCGGGGATACGTTCCGGATCGGGGTGAAGATGGCCTACTGGGCGGCTGCCGCGGCAAAGGACCTCGACATCCTCCAGGTGATCAACCCCGCTCTGAAGGACCTTCGTGACCGGACCGGGGAGACCGCGTGCTTCTTCCGCTCCGAAGGCACCCAGCGGGTGTGCATCGCGGTCGCCGAGACATCGCACGCCCTTCGCCGGGAGATGTCGGTGGGGAAGATCGCCCCCATCACTGTGGGGTCGTCGGGGCGGGTGCTGCTGGCCTGGGATCCGGATCTCGCCGAGCGCGTGTTGCGGGAAGAGCTTCCGCAGCTGACCGAGAGCACGGTGACCGACCGGGACGAACTGCGCGGGCTGGTCCAGCAGACGCGTTCCGAGGGCTATGCCATCACGGTCGGCGAGCGCATCGACGGTGCGTCGGGGCTCGCGGCCCCGGTGTTCGACTCGGCCGGGGATCTGGTCGGGGCACTCATGGTTCACGGGCCGACGCTGCGCATGCCCTATGAGCGGTGCGTCGAATGGGTCGATCTGGTGGTGGAGCATGCCGAACAGGTCACCCGAGCGCTTGGGGGGCGGTATCCGGCCTGAGCCGCAGCCGTTGTCCGATGGCCCGGCCTGCGGCTTCCATGGCTGCCTCGTCGCTCGCCATGATGATGTCCATGAACTCCTCGCGCAGGGGCCCGAGATCCGGGCCGACGGATCCCGCCACGGCGAAGCGCGCGGTGCCGGCCGAGCGGGCCAGCACGGCCGACACGATCTTCCCCTGACTGCTCTGCTCGTCGAGGCGCCCCTCCCCGACGACGACAGCTTCCGCATCGGCGAGGTGGTCGTCGAACGACAGGGCGTTCAAGACGTAGTCCGCACCCGATACCAGATCGGCGTCGAACCGCGCCCACATCGCCCCGGCGAAGCCTCCGGCAGCCCCGGTCCGTGGCACGTACGTCGGGTCGCGCGGCAGCTGTTTCGCCTGGTGATGCAGGCGCAGCGTCAGGGAGGCGATCTGCCCCATGTCCGCGCCCTTTTGCGGGCCGAAGACCCGCGCCGCTTCCGCGTAAGGGGTGGTGACGTCGGTCAGGACGGTGACCGGGGTGCCGCGCAGGCCACCACACTCGTCGATCGCCCGCAAGGCCCCGAACCCGCCGTCGCTGGTGGCGGATCCGCCGGCGGCCACGACGATTTCGGTGACGCCCTGACGGGCGGCGTCGGCCATCAGCATCCCGACGCCGTACGTGTCGGCGGCCACCGGATCCCGCGAGCCGTCGTGGGGGGCGTTGATCCCGCACACCTGGGCGAGCTCGATGTAGGCAGCGCCGGAGGGCGCGAGCGCGATCGTCCCGTCGCATACGGCGCCCCAAGGGTTGCGGGCCGGTGCGGCGCGGTGGCGCAGTCCGAGGGGGTCGGCGAGGACGGCGAGGGTTCCCTCGCCGCCGTCGGCCACGGGGACGAGCACGGGAACGGCCGGGGTCTGCGCCAGCCCCCGGCCGATCGCCGTGGCCACCTGCGGTGCGGTGTAGGTGCCCTTGAAGCTGTCGGGCGCCACGACGACCTTCATCGCCATGCCTCCGGGTTCACCGCATGGGCCGGCATCTCGCCCCGCGCCATGGCGACCGCGTTGTTCGCGCAGACCTCGGCCATGGTGGCGCGGACGGAGCGGGTGGCGCTGCCGACGTGGGGCAGGAGGGTGGTGTTGGGCAGGTCGGCGAGGCCATCGGCGAGTACGGGTTCGTCCTCGTACACATCGAGTCCGGCGCCGGCGATCTCACCTGAGCGCAGCGCCTCGACGAGTGCCTTCTCGTCCACCACGGGCCCGCGGGAGGTGTTGACGAGGCAGGCCGTCGGCTTCATGGCGCGAAGGGTCTTCTCGTCCACGAGATGGTGTGTGGCGTCGGTCAACGGGACGTGCAGCGAAAGGAAGTCGCTGGTGCGCACCAGGTCGTCCCACTCGGCGAACCGCACCCTGCCGGCGAGGTGTCCGAGCCGCTCGGGAGGTACGGGTCCGCTGCGTGCGGTGTAGCGCACGGTCATGCCGAACCCGAGGGCACGTTCAGCCGTCGCCCGGGCGATCCGTCCGAAGCCGACGAGTCCGAGCGTGGCCCCGCTGACGTCGCTTCCGAGGAGCAGCTCGGGCTGCCAGCCCTGGTATTTCCCCGCGCGCAGGAAGCGGTCCGCCTCCACGCAGCGCCGTGCCGTGGCCAGTAGGAGAAGCATCGCGATGTCGGCGGTGGCGTCGGTGAGGACACCGGGCGTATTGCCCACGAGGATTCCGCACCGCGTGGCGGCTGCCACGTCGACGTTGTCGTATCCGACCGCGTAGTTGGAGATCCCCTTGACCTTCGCGTCTTCCAGTACGGCCCGGTCGAACACATCGGTCAGCTGGGCGACGACGACGTCGACCTTCCCCGAGGAGCATTCCCGGCGCAGTTCGCCCGCGGACAGTTGCCGGTCGGGTACGTACACCTCACCGGCCGCCCGGAGAATGTCCATTCCGGGAGCCGGGATGGGGGTTGTCATCAGGAACTTCATCGGCACACCTGCGCATCCGGTGCCGCCATGGCCCATTCGAACGCGGTGGTGCTGGAGTGCGCCGCCTGACCTGCCCTGGAGCGGTTCGGCTCGTCCAGCTCTGCCAGCAGCCCGTCGGCCAGTTCGACCACGGCGCCGAAGGTGTCCGGCGTCAGCCAGTCGGGACGCAGTGCGAACAGCAGATCTTCCGTCGCGGCGTTCCCGCTGGCGCCGGGTGCGAACGGGCAGCCGCCGAGGCCGCCGAGCGCGCCGTCCAGTTCGCTCGCTCCGGCGGCCACCGCGGCCAGGGAGTTGGCGACGCCCATTCCCCACGTGTCATGCCCGTGGTAGACGATCCGCCGCGCAGGCGATCGCGTGGCCACTGCGGAGACCAGGCTGCTCACCTGAGTCGGTACGGCCTGACCGAGGGTGTCGCACAGCACGATGTCCTCAGCTCCCTCCGTACGGGGGTCGTTGGCGATCCGGAGCACCGTTTCCTCCGGGACGGCTCCGTCGAACGGGCAGGTGAACGCCGTGGCGACGCAGAGCTGAATGCGCCCGCCGACCGAGCGGGCGTGCTCGATCGCCGCCGGCATGGCCGCGAGGCTGTCCTCGGTCGACCGGCCGATGTTGGCCTGGTTGTGACGGTCGGACGCCGACAGGCAGTACTGGAAGTTCACCGCGCCCGCCGTCGCCGCCTTCTCGACGTGCCGTGGAGTGGCCACCCAGACCCAGGACCGGGCAAGCTCGTCCGGGCTCAGGCGTGCGATCACCTCCAGTGTGTTGGCCATGGGTGGGACGAGCGTCGGATTGGCGAGCGAACCGATCTCCACGCTGGGGACGCCGAGAGAAAGAAGTTCGCGGACGACGGCCACCTTGCGGTCGGTGGACAGAGGCTTGCCGGTGAGCTGGAGGCCGTCGCGCAGCGTCACATCGCGCAAAGTCACAGGGGCACTCATGACGTCTTCTCCATCTCCATGATGATCGCGTCGGTCTCCTCGTCGTCCTTGCCGAGCAGGTCGGTGAGCACCTGCCGGGTGTGCTCGCCGAGGTCGGGGCCGAGGGATCGGACAGGCAGGGACTTCTCGCCGAGGACGGGGACGATGCCAGGGAATCCGACCTCTTGGGGCTCGTCTGCGGCTATGTGGACCGGCAGCCGCTGGATCATGCCGCGGGCAGCGAATTGCTGGTCCTCGCAGATGTCCGCCGCGGTGTAGATCGGGCCCGCCGGGACGCCTGCGGCATCGAGGACCGTGAGCACCTCGTCACGAGGAAGCGTCCTGGTCCATGTGTTGATCGCACTGTCGAGTTCGTCACGACGGGCCCATCGCTCCGCGTTGGTCTGCAGTCCGGGATCGTCGGCGAGATCGGGACGGCCGATGGCCCGCATATAGCGCCGGAAGATCGCGTCGCCATTACCGGCGATCACCACGCTGTGCCCGTCCCCGCATTCGTACGCGTTGGTGGGGGCGATGCCCTCCATCCTGCCGCCGACCCGTTGCCGTTCGAGGCCGTAGGCGAGGTAGTCAGGAACAAGGGATTCCATCATCGAGAAGACAGCCTCGTGCAAGGCGACATCCACCGTTCGCTCCGACAACGGCGCCTTCGTGGGAACCCGTTCGCGCTGCAGGAGCGAGACCACGGCGCCGAACGCCGCGTACAGACCCGCGATCGAATCGCCGATGGACACCCCGACCCGGGAGGGCGGGCGGTCGGCTTCCCCGACCAGGTGGCGCAGACCGCCCATGGCCTCGGCCACCGCGGCGAACCCCGGGCGGTCCGACAGAGGCCCGGACTGACCGAATGCGGAGATGCGGGCCAGCACGATATCGGGGTTGGCCTCCTCGAGGGCTGCGGGGCCGAGTCCCCAGCGCTCCAGCGTGCCGGGGCGGAAGTTCTCGATCACGACATCGCATCGCCGCACCAGGTCCAGCACGGTCGCCCGGCCGCGATCCGTCTTCAGGTCGAGCACCACCGACTTCTTGTTGCGATTGATGGTGCGGAAAAGCATCGAGACATCACCGGCGTAGAGCCGCCAGTTCCTCAACTCGTCCCCGGTACGAGGGCGTTCAACCTTGATCACCTCGGCACCGAAGTCCGCGAGCAGCCGCCCGGCGGTGGGGCCCGCGATGTAGTTGCCGAGTTCGAGCACACGCACTCCGTGCAGTGGCAACTGTGTGCTGCGGTTGGTCATGGTGTCCTAACGTCAGGTGGATGGTGGTGGGGATCAGAGGATGGCGCTCAGCACGAGGATCGGCCCCATCGCGACGATGGAGGCGACGGAGACCCCGACCGAGCAGGTCTTGAGGGTGCCGCGGGTGGTCTGGCCCATCAGAGACTGGAGCAGCCAGAAGGTGTTGCTGGTCAGGTGCACGAAGAACAACGATCCGGCTCCGGCAGACAGCGCGATCAGTACGGGATCGAGACCCAGCGTGGGGGCTACCGGCGCGAGCAGGCCGGCGGCAGTGATCGCGGAGATCGTCACCGAACCGACCGCGATGTGCAGCACGGCGGCCACCAGCCAGACCACCAAAAGCGGAGCCCAGGTGTTGGCCTTGAAGTATTCCCCGAGGATGTCCCCCAGCCCGCAGGCGGCGATCACCGCTGCGAGACAGCCTCCGACGCCATTGAGGAGGAGGATCTGTCCGCTGTCGCGCATGCCCTTGCTCAGCGCCGCGTCCACACGGGGCTGCCCGAGGTAGCGCCGGGCGACGAGGCAGGTGGCGACCAGGCCGAGCACGAGGGCCACGACCGGGCTGGAGAACAACTTCACGAAGGGGTTGTGCCACCCTGCCACCTCGGCAAGGGCTCCGGTGGCAATGAGGAGGAGGGAGACCAGGAGGGGCGAGAAGAGCAGGAGGAGTCTGGGCTGCGGCCGGGTGCGGGCCTTCACCTCCACCGCTGTCATGGTTCCGCCGCCAGGGGTGTTCTGGCCGACGGGGTACGCGTCGTCGGCCGCACCGCCGTCCGCGGGGGCGCTCGGCGCCGAGCCGGAAACGTCCTCTTCATCGAGCGCCGGGTTCCACCAGCCGCGCGTCAGCGCGAAGTTCATCACGGCGATGGCGATGGTCACGGTCGGGATGACCACGATGAGTCCGTACAGCAGGTACGTGCCGAGGGGCACGTGAAGGAGCGCGGCGAGCGCCAGCGCTGCGGCACCTGGGACTGTGAAGACGATGCCGCACTCCAGCCCGATGGCCAGGGCAGTGGCCATGCGGGCGGTTCCGTACCGGCCGAGCTTGGAGGCTATGCCCTTGGCCAGCGGCCCGGTGATCACCAGCAGCACGTCCAGATAGATGGACTGCAGGAAGGTCGTGATCGTCAAGGCCATCGCGTGGGGGATCCGCTTCGGGCCCGCGACGCGCAACAGGGTGTCGACGAGCCGCTCGATGGCTCCCAGCTCGCGTAGGAGGGCTCCGATGAGTACGCCGAACGCGATCAGGAGTCCGATGTCGGCCATGACGTCGCCGAACCCCTTGGTGATGGTCTCCACGGTCTTGTCGACCCCGAGGCCGGTCGCGAGACCGAGATAGCAGGCGCCCAGAACCAGGGCGACCACAGGATTCATCCGCAGCCGCACGATCATGAACACGATGGCGATCACGGCGATGGCCGTATTGAGCAAGATTGCGGTATCCGACATGCCTACCGTCCGATTTGTGCGGGGTGGGACGTATGCGAAGCTAGAGGCTCGACTCGATGACCCGCATTATGAGCACGAACCCACAATGCGGGTCAACAGTCTGGAAACATGAAGCCGCGCAGGCAGGAACGGCAGCCGCGGACGAGGACCGCTCGTGAGATCGACGCACCGGCCTCAACTACCGCGATCCCAGCGCTTACCCGACGGCGTGCGACATGCGGCCTTGATGGGCTACGTCGGAAAACGGGTCAGCAATCCCTCACAGGCGGAGCCACCAATATCGCCTCCACCCCCACTCAGGACGGCTATCAGAGCCGGGCCGGCTGCGAGTGGACCTGCCTCCCGCACGACCTGCCGCCGAAGAGCGCGACGTACTACTACTTCGCCACCACGTGGCGGGACGACGGGACCGACCAGGCCATCCACGAGCTCCTGCGCTGCCAGGTCCGTGAACGCGCCCGGCGATTAGGGCGTATGTGATGTCGTGATCAATCTTGTCCATCCGGTTCCGGCACGAAGGCGGATCCGGCAGGAAGACGATCGTGATGCGCGGCAACTCACCGATGAGCAGCGGAAGTTGATCGAGCCGTTCCTGCCGATAGGGCCCTGGCCGACCGCCTACGGACGCTTCCGGGTCTGGCGGAACGCCGGTGTCTTCACCACCCTGCTGGAGGCCCTGATCGCCGAAGCCGCCCGCCGGGGCAAGACAAACTTATCCCTGGTCAGCGTCGAGTCCACGACCGCCCGTGCTCACCACGACGCCGCCGGGATACAAAAACGGGGCAAGACGAGATGCAACAGAACGGGCGGGATGGCGAAAACGAGCCCGAAGCGGAACGAACGCCGACGCGTCCGCCGCCGACGCAGGCTCCGCCTGAAGGAAGCCCTGCTCGGAAGGCCCCGCGGCGGACTGCCAGCAGATTCACCCGCTACCGACCGCAGGCGCCGACCGCTGCCGTTCGCTCTGACCGCCGGGCAGGCCGCGGACAGCCCCCGATTCATCCCCGCACTGAAGAAGATCCGCGTCCGCCTGCCGGTGGGTAGGCCCCGCACCCGGCCGGACGCGGTCGGGTGCGGACAAGGCGCACTCGTCCCGCGCCGACCGCGCCTACCTGCACAGCCGCACTCGCCGCGTTGTGCCGGACCGTCGTGGATCTGCGCAGCGGCCCCGAACACTGGGTGGCCTTGCCTCCGTCCCATGGAACACGGTGGGACACGCCTCCCTGGGACGACCTGACCGGCGAGCCCCTCCCGCTCCCGGCCGCGGACGACATCAGCCAGCCGCTCGCACTCGCCGTCAAGGGGGCCAGGTGACGCCTGAGATGACCTGGAATGACGTGTGCCTTCGGCAGCGTCAACGTGATCACGGACGTGGCCACCACCTCGGCCGCCACCAACGACGGCCAGGCCCTGCCCGGTATCCACACCCGACTGGCGCGTCGTGGGCTGCTGCCCGCCGAGCACCTGGTCGACGGCGGCTACACCTCCCTGGTTCACCTGGAACGAGCCGAGCGCGAACACCAGATCACCGTCAGCGGCCCACTGCCGGGCAACCCCACCCGCCAGCACCGCAGGAACGAGGGCTTCGACCGGGACGACTTCCACATCGACTTCGACCGCCGGCGGGTGACCTGTCCCCAGGGCCAGGTCAGTGCCGGCTGGCACGGCCCCTACCCGACGTCCTCACCCACCGCCGCCCCGCTGATCGTGGCCCGGTTCACCAAGGGCCAGTGCCACCCCTGCCCGGTCCGCACCCGCTGCACCACCACCGCCGACAGCGCCCGGACCGTGGTCTTTCCCTCAACAGAACTCCGCGACCTGCAACTCCGCGTCCGCGCCGAGCAGCAGACACCCGACTGGAAGACCCGCTACGCGGTCCGCTCCGGAGTCGAGGGCACCATCAACGAGTTCGCCCACGGACACGGCATGCGCCACTGCCGCTACCGAGGCCAGCCGAAAGCCCACCTGCAACACGTACTCACGGCCATCGCCGTAAACATCGAACGCCTCAGCAGCCTGCCACCGACTGAGGAAACCCCTTCGCCGAGACCGCCGACCGCCTTCCAGAGCGGAGAACAAACCGGGGACAGTCCGCGAAGACATCTTCGTCGGCCCGTTCAGCGCGGACCAGATGGTCGGCCAGACCGGAGCGTTGATCAACGATACCCGGCGATCCAGTCTGGTTCCGCCCGCTGCCCTCCACCAACCTCCAGAACGCCGACTTCAAGGTCCAGACCTATTACGAGTCCCGCGAGGACAGCGGACAGCCGGTGCTGACCTGTGGCAGGGGTCCCTCGCCCTTCCGCCGTGGTACACGAACCTGCCGGCCGGGGCCCCGGAACCAGGCGGGTGCTACTACATCTACGACACCCACTATCGCCTGCTCGGGACGCGGAAACCGAGCGTTCCGGTACGAATGGATCGGCACGCCGTACTACCCAACCGAGCGCGGCGGCATGGGCCAACGGGGCAGGCAGCGTCGTCTACGCCTTCTGGAACGGTTCGACGCAGACCAGAGCGTGGCAGGTACTCGCGGACCCGATCCCGACTCCCTGTCAGTCGTCAGACGCGCCCCACGGTCCGGATTCGAGACCGCCATCACCACGAACAGCCCCGGACCGTACTTCCAGGTCAGGGCGCTGGACTCATGGGGAAGAGTCCTCAAGGCATCCAAGGTCGTGAAACGGCCCGGCTGACGGCCAGTCAGGCGAACTCACTCAAGAACAGTCGCCAGGGGCGGCAGGGCGGGCGCGCTGGAAGATGCCCTCCTGCCTCTTGCGACTGCCTCGGTCCATCGGGCCCTGACCCGGCTTCGACCAGGCCACCTGACTTCATCGTCGACCGGCGTTTTCGGGCCGAACCTGGCCGGTTCCCCATCCGCGAGCAGTTCGAGGCCCCGGAGTTCAACCTCGCCCGGTACATCAAGGACGGTACCGTCACCGACGTCGACAGCGGAGAGTAGGGGAGGGCGACGATGAGCCTGTTCGGGGACGGCCTGGACGCCGCGGTGCAGAAGGCGTTCACCCGCCCGGCGCCCAAGCGCGCGCCCGCGCAGATGCGGTACCTGGTCAAGCAGCTCAAGGGCACCAGGGCGGTCGCCGAACTGCTCGGGATGTCCCAGCGTCAGGTGGAGCGGTACGTGGCCGGCCGGGCCAAGAACCCCCGCAAAGACCTCGCCGCGCGCCTGGAGCGGGAGGTGAAGAAGCGGTGGCAGCCGCAGATCCGGGCCAGGGCCCGGTAGAAGGCGGCGACGACCGGTGGCATCGTCATCGACACCCGTGCCCGGCTCGGTTACGTTGCGCCGATCGGGACGACGGACCAGGACCGCCTCCGGCACCTGACCGTCGCCCTGCCGCCCCGCTACGCCGCCCGCCATGTGTGACCGGGTGCCACAGTTGGCTAGCTGAGCACACTTGTCGGCCACGGGCGTGACGTAGCTCCGGCGGTCCTCAACCGTCCAGCCGTCGCCCAGCTCGCGACGCAACGCCTCCAGTGCTGCGTCGGCCTCACGTCGGAACGATTCCTGCTGCTCACGGGGCCGGGGCGAGGGTCCTGCCGGGTGATCCCAGTCCAGTGAGGACTGGTACAGGTCGGCGAGTCTCGTGAACTGCCCGACCCGGCAGGCGATGGAGGGGGAGTGGAGCGCCGAGTGGAGGTCGGAGGACTGCGCAGGACGCTCCCGGCGACGGCCGACCGGCACCGGCACCGGTGGGGGTGCCGGTGCCGGTGGGGGTGTCAAGCCGTCCAGTGGGCAGTTGCGCACCTGGGTTCGGCCAGCCGAGACGTGGCCGATTTTCCCTTACCAGGGGACGATCTGACCATTGCGGTCCAGGAATGCCAGACCTTTGCTGCCAAGGTGGGAGAGCAGGAGGTCGACGAGGAGCGGGGTGCTCTCTTCCACCGTGTACGGGGCGTCGTCGCCGCCGAGGGCGGTGCGGATCCAGCCGGGGGCCATGAGCAGCAGGGAGCGGTCGGTGTCGGTCTGGCGGGTGGCGTAGCTGCGCATGAACATGTTCAAGGCTGCTTTGCTGCCGCGGTAGACCTCGCGCAGTCCGTTGGTGTTGTTGGTGATGCTGCCTTGTCCGGAGGACATGACGCCGATAAGGCCGGTGGGGGTGACCAGGTCATCGAGCGCTTCGATGACGCGCAGGGGGCTGAGCGCGTTGGTCACCATGACATCGACGAAGTCCTGCGTGGGGACGGCTCCGATGGGGGTCTGCTCGTTGTTGGTGGTGCCTGCGTTGACGAACAGGATGTCGAGTTGCTGTCCGGCCAGTCGTTCGTGCAGGGGCGCGAGTTCTTCGGGCTGGGTGATGTCGAGGTGTTCGATGCGTATGCGTTCGCCGTGGCGGTCGGCGAGGTCGTGCAGCGGGGTGGGGGCGCTGCCCCGGACGGTGCCGATGACCGACCATCCTCGGTCGGCGAGTTCCGTCGCCATAGCGCATCCGAGTCCTCGGGACGCTCCGATGATCAAGGCGGTTCGGGTGTCAGTGGTGGGCTGCGACATGGCGCATCCTCTCCTTGTTGCTGGTACGGGTTTCTGTGTGGTCGTGGTTGCGGGAGTGGCGCCGTCCGGGCTGTCGGTCAGGACGTGGCAGGGGTGAGGCCGAAGAGGGCGGCGGCGTTGGCCGAGCTGACCTTGTGGCGGTCGGTGTCGGTGGCGAGGTGGCCGAAGAAGGTGTCGATCTCATCTCGGGTGGGCTGCTGGAAGGGGTAGTCGGTGGAGAAGATCAGCCGGTCAGTGGCCGTCACCGTCAGAGCGTGTTGCAACAGGGCGGGGTTGAACATTCCCGACGTCGTGAGGAAGACGTTGGTGCGGACGTAGTCCGAGATCGACCGCTTGAGTCCGGCGATGCGGGCGAGGCTGTCGGCCCGGTCGAGCCAGAAGGGAAGCAACTCGCCCCAGTGGCCCAGCACGATCTGCAGGTCGGGGTGCCGGTCGAAGGTACCGCGCAGGATGAGCCGCAGTGCCGCGGTCGCCGCTTCCAGGTGCCATCCCCAGCCGAAAGTGGCCAGACCCAGGTCGGTCATGGGGTCAAAACCCCGGTAGGTGGCGTCACGCAGCGCGTCAGAGGGGATCTGCGGGTGGATGAAGACCGGCTGGCCGAGGCCGGCGGCGGTGGCGAAGAAGTCGTCGTAGGCGGGATCGTCGAGGAACCGGTCGCCGGACCGGCCGTAGACCATGGTTCCCACGTGGCCCTGGGCTGCGGCGCGTTCGAGTTCGGCGGCGACGTGCTGCGGGGACGAGAGCGGCAGGGTCGACAGCGACCGGAACCGCGTGGGGTGGGCGTGGACCGCTTCGGTGGCGGTGTCGTTCGCCAGACGGCTGAGCGCGACGGCCTCCTGCGCGGGCAGGGCCTGGGTTCCCGGCGGGGTGAGGGCGAGGACGGCCAGGTCGATGCCCTGGGCGTCCATGGCGGCGATCCGGCCGGCGCCGAGGTCTTCGAGGCGCTCGCCGACATCCCCGCGCTCGTTGAACAAGAGGCTCTCGTCCGGGTGGGAGGCGGCCTTGAGGGCGGAGGTCAGCTCCGGCAGCATCCAGTGTTCTTCGATGCCGATCAGGCTCATGGTCAGTGTTCCTTCGGTGCCGTGAGCGTGCACTCTGGCGCGCTGGTGGAGGGGGTGCGGGAGTGTGGGGTCTCACCCGCTGTCGGGAAGTCCTGCACGGCGGGTGCGCTCGGGGGGAAGAGCGCGTAGGAGGCAGCGGCGAGGACGGCGAGCGCGCCGATCGCGATCGCCATGGGGACGGCCGTGTGGGGGCCTGCGATGCTGATGACCGGGGTGATGAGGGCGGCCAGGCCGAACTGAGCTGCGCCGACCACGGCCGATCCGGTCCCGGCCGCGTCGGGCACGGCGTCGAGGGCGAGAGCCATGGCCGGGCCGAGTATGAAACCCAACGAGGCGACCGCGAAGAACAGGGGCACCGTCAGCCAGACCGGGCCGAGGGGCGTGAGTGCCAGGGCGAGCAGCGCGAGCGAGGCAATGAGGAGCCAGGTGACGCCGATGGTCACGATGCGGCGCGGCTCGACGCGGTGCAGCAGCCGGGATGACAGGGCGCTGCTGGCGACGAGGCCGAGCGCGTTGAGCGCGAACAGCAGGCCGTATGGGACGGCGCCGACGCCGATGACCGTCTGGTACAGGAACGGGGAGGCCGAGATGTAGGCCATCAGGACCGCGAAGGAGAACACCAGCGTCCCGGTCGCGGACCCGTAGGCACGGCGCCCCAGCAGCCGGAACCCGCCCCGCTGGGCGGTGCCTCGCCTCTCGGGCGGCAGACTCTCGCGCACGATCACCGCAGAACCGGCGAGCATGGCAACAGCCAGTGCGGCCAGCACCAGGAGCACACCGCGCCAGCCGATGGCACCGGCCAGCACGCTGCCCAGCAGCGGTGCCACGACCGGCGCCACCCCGCTCACGATCATCATCAGGCTGAAAGCACGCGCCGCGGAACGCCCGGTCTCCAGGTCCGCGATGACTGCGCGGCCGATGACCATCCCGGCCGATGCGCTGGCCCCTTGCAGCAGGCGCGCTGTCACGAGGACGGTAATCGTCGGGGCGAGGGCTGCCAGGACACTCGCGGTGACGAACACGGCCGAACCGGCCAGCAGCGGTCCGCGTCGGCCGTAGCGGTCGGACAGGGGCCCGAAAACCAACTGCCCGGCGGCCAGTCCCAGCAGGAATGTGGTCAAGGTCAGTTCGATGGTCGTGGCACTCGTGTGCAGGTCCACTGCCATGCGTGGAAACGCCGAGAGGTACATGTCGATCCCGAACGGGGCGACGCTGGCCAGTACCGCGAGCATCGTGAGCAACGCGGGTGTGATCTTGCTGCCGGAAGACTCCTGCGAAGGTACGGACACAGCGATCCTCCGATCGGATATTTCATGTGATTGAGGGCAAAGGTAGGCGCAGATGAGTTAGTTGTCAAAGGATAGTAATCGCCTGACAGGTAAATTACACTGTGGGTGTGGACGAGAAGCAGAAGGCCAGGCTGTTCGAACTCGCCGACCTGATCCTGGCGATCAGTCGGCACCTTCACGCCGCCAAGGCAGACACAGCGGAGTCGTGGACGCCACTCGAGGCAGCCGTCATGCGCTACATCGATCACCAGCCGGGCACCACGGCGACCCAGGCGGCCGAGGCGACTCGGCTGATCTCCAGCAACTTCAGCCGGGCGCTGCGCAAGCTGGAGCAGAAGGGCATGGTGCGCCGTGAGGCCGATCCCGATGATGCCCGGCGCGTACGCCTGTATCCAACGCAGAGGGCAGGCGAAAACCTGCGCCACCTCGAGGATGCCTGGAGTCGCCTCCTGGACGAGGCCGTGCCCGATGCCGCCGAGGCGGAGGCGGTCATCAGCACACTTCGACACATCGAGTCGCAGCTACTGACTCGCACGAGCCGAAGCTGAACAGGTGACAGCGGGGCGCGGCAGGCACCAGCTGATGTGGCGCCGCACGGGCGCCCGGCACGTGCGGTGGCGCATCGGAGGGCCGCTCCAGGGCCCGTACACCCGCTCCTCGTACGTCGCCGACGACTGGGCGAGCCGGTTGCGGCCGCTGTCGGTCAGTGTCGTGCCCCGGGTCCGCAACTGAGGTGTGCGATCCGCGCGCTCGACATAACCGGCCCTGGCGAGAGCATCGAGGATCTTGAGCATGGTGGGCGCGGCGACCGCCGAGCGGCGGGCGAGTTCGGAGTTGGAGATGCCCGGATGGGGCTCCAGGAGGGCGAGCACCAGGTACGGGGGCGTTGTCAGGCCGACCTGGGCGAGGGCCAAGACACCTGGGCGAGGGCCAGGACGAATCGCCAGGAGAATGCCATGACCAGCCCTGCGACAAACATCTCCCGTGGGCACCCGGCCCGAGGCAGCGAACCACCCGAGCATTCCGGCCTGCTCGGCCAGAAGGGACCGCTCCGGACTGATTTTCAGCACCGCAGGCGTGCCGTCGGGCCAGCGGCACCGCAACGCGACCGACGAAGCACCGTCCGGGAGGGGCGCACCGAGCGAAAGTCCCCACTGGGACGTGAGCCGCGCGACGAGATCCGGCGTGTCAGCGCACCATGCGGCAACCTGGGGACCGAATCGACGCACCAACCGCGTAGTGACGCTCTCCACATCCACCGGCGGTCGTTTCACACGGGTCAGTCTGCCGCTCGCGCGACCTTTGTCCACCGCTTTTCCACCGCTCCTGTGCACGCGAGCCGACGAGCGCATCGGACCAGATCACGTTCGACAGCGGTCGGCCAGGTCCACATCAGGGGAACAAGGCCGGCAAACCCAGCAGCGGATCCCCCGCTCGGCCGCGGCGGATCCCGCCTCTCCCTGTTCGTGCGGCAGCACATCAACACTTATCTGGACGAATTTCGTCGTGACGCCCCGCAGTCACGGGCCTTGCCCGGTCCACGAAGTCGCGCTGATCCTTGAGGCGGACAGTCAGGTCGGGCCAGTGCTCGGACCACCGCGCCAGATCGTCCGCGGTCAAAGACCATCGCGAGCGCAGGGCTCGGTCCGGCAGGAATCGGACGCAGGTCCCGGTGGTCCCGTCGGCTTCGACGGGCTCCAGATCGGTCACCGGGAAGCCGTGCTCATAGCACTGGGTCCAGGATCCGTTGATCCGGCGGTTGGTATGGATCAGCCACTCGCTAAGGGCTGCGACGACGGACATGCCGCGACGCGGATGTCCGTCTGGCAGCCGTTCTGTCTCCGGGAGGTCGAAGAACCGCAGGTCTTTCGTGGCCATGACAGGCTTCTTCACCACTCGGCCATGCTCGTCGGCCCGGGTGTCGGTGCCTCGTCCGTCATCCTTCACCGACACGGAGCGGTCGGTATGCAGCGTGACCACGCATCGTCCGCCGCCCCGGCTCGCTGCCTCGTCAGCGGCATAAGCAACGATCTCAAGAACAAGGTGTCCTGGCCCACCCGGAGCGAACTCTGCGGGCTTCTGGCGGATCTGGCGGAGATGGTCCGCGTCCACGGTGCCGTGCCAGTCATGCGTGGTGTTGACCCAAGAAGCCCTTGATCCATCCATCCGGCAATTATCCGTCGGGGCTCTCGTTCAGGCTGCCGAAATCATCCGCTCAGCAGTGATCGTCAGGGCCGAGTTCGGCACTCTCTCCGAGGTCGGCGAGGAGGCTGCGGATCCGATCGGCGATGGCGTTGTGCCGTTCGACCTCGCGGGGCCAGCCGCGCTCGACGGCGTCCTGGGCGAGTTGGTGCTCGCGGGCGAGCCGGGACCGCAGGCGCGGGGCGTACTCACTGGTCGTGAGGAACTTCGAGGAACGGAGGTAGAGATCGCACTCGCAGGGCCCTTCGGCGGGTGCCCGCAGGCAGTGGCCGAGTTCGAGTTCGGTCTTGAAGAAGTTGGTCTTGAGCCAGTTCAGGGTGTCTTCGCCGATTCTTCTGCTCAGGAGTTCCTCGGCGGCCGGTCCCGCGATCCGTCCGCCGGCGGCGATGACTTTCTCGTACTGCTCTTTCAGGACGGGGTCGTTGATGTGGGAGTACGTGGCCGGCATCTGCGCGTTGCGGTGCCCGGGAGGGAGGAGTTCCGTCCGCCACAGTTCGGCGGTCTTCAGACCGTGGAACGGCGGCTCGGGGACCTGTCCGATGTTGAACAGCAGCACATGGACGCCGTGCAGCCTGGTCAGACACGCCTTCTGGTAGATCTCGGCGAGCTGGTCCGTGGGCATGCGGCGGCGTGCATTGGAGACATGGCTGGCTCGCACGAACCCGGCCTCCGGCCGGGCGTAGTAACGGCTGCCGCAGGCCGCCGGCTTCGTGATGTGCGCCGCATGCGAGGTCCTCGCCTGGAACGACCTCGCGGCCGCGCTCCCGGAGGACTTCCCCCCGTTTGCCCCCAAGGACCGCAACCTCGCCCGCCGGGTCTTCCCCGGACCACGGCCCGCCGATACGACGCTGCACGGAATCTCAGACGCCGCCGACTTCCGGCTGAGCATCGTGATGCAACTCCACGCCACCCTCGCCCGCTACCCCGCCGATCCCGCGGTGACCGGCCTCGTTGACGAACTCCGCGATGCCAGCCCCGACTTCGCCCGACTCTGGGAACGGCACGACGTACAGGCCGCGCCGATGCTCACCAAGACCTTCCGCCACCCGACCGTCAGCGTTGCGACACCCTCACCCTCACGGACCGCGACCAGTACCTGGTGCTCTTCACCGCGCCGCTGGGATCCCCCGGCGCCGAGGCCCTGGCCCTGCTGAACGTCCTGGGAGCACAGGCCAGTCACTACCTGCCGTAACGCCACAGGCAGGCCCCGTGAGCGCCATCGCCGACAGGGCGACTTGCTGACCCGGTCGGCCGTGGTCTCCTCATGCGACACCGCTACCGGGGGCGCCGGACTCCGCCGACGTCTCCCCGGCCGGGGTCTCACCCCAAGGGGCTCTTTGCCGCAGGTGTCGGGATACTCATCCCAGGTCCGGCCATCGAGCAGGCGGCCGACGTCCGCGGCAGGGGCCGGGCGGGACGGCCTCGATGCGTTCCGCATCTGCCTGACCAGGACTCACCGACTGGATCGGACACGGCCTGCCCCTGCCGTGACCTGTGCGGGCGCCACTGGGGCGGTTCTCAGCAGTACGGGTAGGGGGCGGTGATGAACTCGGTCAGAACCGTGCCGCCGGGGTCGAGCGCGTAGACCCCGCGACCGCCGAACAGATGGTTGATCTGGCCCTCCTTGGACTTGTGCGGGTCCGCCCAGAACCTGATCGACTTCCCCTTCAGGCGCTCCAGGATCGAGTCGAACTCGTCGTCGGTCACGAGAAAGGCGAGGTGGCTTTCGTTGATGCGGTCCGGCGGGACCAGGGCGTCGGCGAAGTCGATGCCGACGTTGTTCGATGTGTCCACCTGGGTGAACAGGCCCCAGTCGCACGGGGCCGGGGCATCCATCAGATCGGCCAGGAACGCGGCGGACTCACGCCGGTCACGGCAGTGGACGATGATGTGGTTCAGCTCGTTGGGCATCGCGTCTCCTGGTGAAGGTGAGAGGCCCAGCGTCCTGGCTGGGCTTCCTGGTGCGCGCCGGGAACAGGTTGTTTCCCGGCCCGTTGCGTGTGCAGGTGGATTCCTGCGGGGCGGGGCCCGCATCCTCGGGGCCGCTTTTGATCAGGCCGGATGCGGACGTCGTGCCGGCGGTGTTCGAGCAGACCGCCGCCCGTTCCGCCCCGCTGGAGCGTGGTCGGCAGTACTCCCTTTCCGCGGGCGCGGTGGGCCGAGCGGTCGGGAACCACACCGCGATCACGGCAGAAGGAGCCGGGGGCGGTGCAGCCGGTTCGGTCCCGGTTCACAGACGCTGGGCGATGGCCCAGGTCCGCGTGCGGTCTTCGGTATCGAAGAGGTCGGTGTGGGTGATCATGACCTCGGTGGCCCCGGCGTCGAGATAGCGGCGCAAACCGGCGGCGACGGTGTCCTCGTCGCCGGCGATCAGCAGGTCCGCCGCGCTCGACAATCCCTCGGCCGCGATGACCTTCTGGTAGGACGGGACGCTGTCGTAGAAGCCGAGGGCGGCCGATGCGCGGTCGCGGGCGGCTGCGGCATCGTCGGTGACCACCGCGGGCACCCCGGCCACGATCTGCGGGGCCGGCCGCCCGGCAGCGGCGGCGGCTTCGGTGATGGTCGGCACGATCTGTTCGGCGAGCGTGCGAGGCCCGGCGAGGAACGGATTCGTCCCCTCGGCCAACTCGCCCGCAACCGCGAGGGCCCGCGGCCCCATCGCGGCCACCAGAACCGGGACCGCCGGGGAAGCCCCGGCCACGGCCGTCGAGCCGACCGGGCGCGACGCCAGCGTCTCCCCCACGAAGGCGGTGTCGTCGCCGTCCAGCAGCGGGCGCAGCGCGGTGAGGTACTCGCGCAGGTGCTGGATCTGCGGCGGATACGGCAGGCCGAACTGCGGTTCGAGCACAGTGCGTGCGCCGAGCCCGACACCGAGCCGGAAACGCCCTGCGGTAGATGCCTGCGCCGTCTTCGCCGCCGATGCGAGCAGCAAAGGATGGCGAGGATACATCGGCACCACCGAGGTGCCTACGTGGACCCTGGGCTCCGCCCGGCCCACCAGCGCCGCGAGCTGGGGCGCGTCGTAATCCGCCCCCTGCCCGAACCACACGGTGTGCACACCGGCGTCGGCCACCTCGCGCGCGAACTCCACCGCCCGGTCCACAAGGTTGGTCATGCCGGGTTCCTGCGCGAACGTGCCTCCTAGAAACACTCCGACCCGCGTTCCGGCAGTGGTCATCACGAGCTCCTTCGCCTGATCCGGTCCATAGGACTCACGTCGTCTTCATCGCCGCGGCCTCCATCCCGCGGCACCACGGTGATTACAGGTTCTGAAATCACCGTACACATTGATTGCAGTCTCTGCAGTCATTACTCTGTGTGCCATGGGACGATGGCCGGCCGGCACGCAGGAACGACTGCAGGAAGCTGCGATCGAGTTGTTCACCGAGCG
The DNA here is from genome assembly GCF_014712245.1 of Streptomyces sp. 5-10. Taxonomy (NCBI): domain Bacteria; kingdom Bacillati; phylum Actinomycetota; class Actinomycetes; order Kitasatosporales; family Streptomycetaceae; genus Streptomyces; species Streptomyces sp. 5-10. The sequence continues at coordinate 65,867 of NZ_JACVYG010000017.1, read as the reverse complement.
CGGCTACGAACGCACGACAGTCGCCGAGATCGCGACGCGAGCCGGCCTGACCGAGCGCACCTTCTACAACCACTTCGCCGACAAGCGCGAGGTGCTCTTCCCCGATCAGGACCGGTTCATCGCCGAGGTCCGCGAAGCGGTGGGCACCGCACCCGCGGAGCAGTCCCCGCTCGACGCGATCACCGTGGCATTCACGGCCCGCAGTAACTGGTTCGACCAGCGCCGGGACGCAGCACAGCGCCGCAGGCACATCCTCGACGCACATACCGATCTGCGGGAACGCGAATGGGCGAAACTGGCAGCCCTCGGTGAGGCGATCGCCGGCGCACTGCGCACGCGGGGAATCTCCGAACCGGCGGCCACGCTGACCGCCACCGTCTCCGTCGCCGCGTACCAGCTCGCCTCAGCCCGGTGGCTGGCCGACCCGCAGCACGCCACCCTCGGACACCACCTGCACGCAAGCTTCGAGGATCTGCACCGCACCGCACGCACCTGGTAGCGCTCCACCGCTACCGGCTGTGGCCGTCAGGGCATCGCAGGGGACTGGCGGGGATTGTGGTTGGAGACTCGGCGTTGATCGGTGATCATCGGCTGGCGTCGTCGGTGCGGTCGTGCCCTGGAACTTCCCCCTCACGCTCGCCGGCTGGAAGATCGCCCCGGTCCTGGCCGCCGGCTGCACGGTCGTCCTCAAACCCTCGGAGAACTCGCCTTTTGTCGGCACTGCTGCTCGCCCGCATCGCCCTGGAGGCAGGCCTGCCCCGGGGTACTCAATGTCGTCAACGGCAACGGCCCGATGGCCGGCCGTGCCCTCGGCCTGCACCCGCACGTCGACGTCGTGGCCTTCACCGGCTCCACCGCCGTGGGGCGCCACTCCTGCACTACTTCGCCGAGTCCAACCTCAAGCGCGTCTGGCTGGAGCTGGGCGGTAAGTCACCCAACATCGTCCTGCCCGATGCCCTCGACCTCGAAAGCGCCGCAGCGACGGCCGCCTGGGGCATCTTCTTCAACCATGGCGAGATGTGCACCGCCCCCTCGCGGCTACTAGGGTCCGTCTTCACCCCCAGATCACTTCGGATGGATCATGGGTGTGATACGTCGCCGACCCCATAGGGCAGGCCACGGTGACCGTCATGGTGATTCGTCGCTGGGCCGCTGCGGTGGCCGCCACGCTGGCAACTGCCGGCCTCGTGGGCTCCGCTCCCTCGAGCTGGGCTGTACCGAGCACCCCGAGTTCCAGCGTCGCGACGACAACGTCCTCGACCTGGTCGAGCAGGATGGACGGCGGCCGACCGGGCCGCGGCTCGTCGACCAGACCGTCCAGCCGCCGCTTGACGAACCGGGCCCGCCAGCGGTTCACCGACTGCTCACTCACACCGAGTTCGGCCGCCACCTGCTTATTCGTCCCGCCCTCCGCGCACCGCAGCACGATCCTCGCGCGCAAAGCCAGGAACTGCGCGGTCTTCGCGCGCCTCGCCCAACGCGTCAGCTGAGCCCGTTCGTCATCGCTGAGCACCAGCTCCGGCTTACGCCGGCCCGGCCGCGGCTCATCCGCAAGTCCGGCCATCCGCCGGACAGCAAACCGCGAGCGCCACTTCCTCACCGTGTCCGCGGTTACCTTGAACTCCGCCGCCACACGCGTACTCGGCTTCCCGTCCGCGCACGCCAAGTGGAGCGCACGCTCAGTGGTCAGAGGATGCCGAAGGAGCGGTCCCACCAGATGGGAGCCGCCCAGCGTGCCGCGCGGCTGCGGGTCGTTGGGCGTCGCGTTGAAGGCCATTGCTGAATGAGCCCAAACACTCTTTAGAACTCCTATCGAAATACCTTCAGGCGATAGCGGCTGTCGAGCAGCAGTTCACCGAGAGTGTCGCGACGGTGCGGCGAGGGCCGGACGAGCAGGTTCGTGGATGAGCCCTGGGCGCTGGCCCGGATCGGCTGGGTGACCGTTGAGGTGAACGGCGTCGTCCTGTGCGAGACATGCCGTGATGTCACTTGTCCACACGTCGCTCGTCGTAGTGACAGCGGGCGGCTTCGACCGCGTCGAGGTGATCGACGGCCCATTCCAGCATGGCGTGCACAGGGGGCCGAAGGGTCCGGCCCAGGGGGGTGATGCGGTATTCGATCGCCACCGGTTCCGTGGACACGACCGTTCGCTCGACCATGCCGTTGCGCTCCAGTCGCCGCAGGCATGCGGTCAGTGACTTCGGGGTGACAGCGGGCATGTGTTGCCGGAGTTCGTTGAAGCGTCGGGGGCGGTCGCACAGTGCGGCCAGTACCAGCAAGGACCACTTGTCGAAGAGTTGGTCGAGCAACTGCCGGCCGTTGCCGTTGAGCTCCACTTCGGGCACGTCGGTCTCCCTCGCGATACCTGATTTCGTTGAAGTATATCTGCACTATTAGATATACATCGGATACCTAGTGCCCAGACGTGAAGACGGGAATCATGACTGACGCATACTCGACCCTCAAGATCTCTCTCACCAGCGGCGTGGCGCACGTCGTGATCGACAACCCTCCCATCAATCTGCTCGATGCCGCCCTGATGACGGACCTGGACCGGTTCGCGGACGCCATGTCCGGCGACCACGACATCCGGGTGATCGTTTTTGACAGCGCGGACCCGGACTTCTTCGTCGCGCACGGCGACATGACGACCGCCGACGACCCCGCGACATTCGTTGCCCTCCCCACTGCGCCCGAACAAGACCAGTCCCTCAACCCGATGATGCGGCTCCATGAACGCATCCGGTCGCTGCCGCAGATCACCATCGCCAAGCTGCGCGGACTGGCACGCGGCGGCGGTGCGGAACTGCTGTCCGCGATGGACATGCGGTTCGCATCGCTCGAGCGCGCCGGAATGGCCCAGATGGAGTGCCGGCTGGGAATCATCCCGGGCGCGGGAGGCACTGCATACCTGCCCGGTCTCGTGGGTCGCGCACGCACCCTGGAGATCATCCTTGGCGGGCAGCTGATCGATGCCGTGACCGCGGAACGGATCGGATGGGCGAACCGGGCCGTGCCGGACACCGAGCTCGACCACGTCGTCGACACCCTCGCCGCCCGCATCGCCGCTCTGCCGCCCGGTGTCGCCCGCGCCGCGACCGAAGCGGTCGACACCGCGGTCGAGTCGACCACTCACGGCCTGCGGAAGGCCAACGAACTCCTCAGCGGACTCTTCAGTGAGCCCGCTGCAGCCCGTCTTGCCAAGGCTGCACTGGCCGCCGGCGCGCACACCCGCGACGGAGAGCGGCACCTTGAGGCTCTTGTCGACGACATCACCTGAGAACTCCTACCGGGATGCCTTCAGGCGTCGCCAGCAGATGAGTGCGCATCCGAGGGTGAGGAAGGCTTCGTGGGTGTCGTCGCGTATCTCCCAGCGGATCCGCAGGCGACGGAACCAATGCAGGTGGGCGAACGCGCGCTCCACGACCCAGCGCTGGGCACCGAGCCCTGAGCCATGCTCGGTGCGGCGGCGGGCGATCAGCGGTTTCACGCCGAGGTCTCGGACCAGGCGGGCGGTACTTGTCGTGGTCGTAGCCGCGGTCTCCCAGCACGACGTCCGGTCGGCGCCGGGGCCGGCCGCGCTTGCCGCGCACGGGCGGCACGGCCTGGAGGAGCGGGATGAGTTGGGTGACGTCGTTGAGGTTGCCGCCGGTCAGGTTGGCGGCGAGCGGGATGCCGGTGGCATCGGTGATCAGATGGTGTTTGCTGCCCGTCCTGCCCCGGTCGACAGGACTTCGTCCGGTCTTGGCTCCCCCCCCTTTAACGCCCGGATGTGGGAGCCGTCGACCGCAGCACGGGAGAAGTCCAGGGCGTTCGGGCCGCGGAGCTTGGCGAGAAGGACCTCGTGGAGCCGGGGCCATACCCCGGCCTCGGCCCACTCGGCCAGACGGCGCCAGCAGGTCATGCCCGACCCGAAGCCGAGCTCCTGCGGCACGTGTTCCCAGGCGATCCCGGTGTGCAGGACGAACAGGATGCCCTGGAACACCAGCCGGTCCGGATGCCGCTTGCGCCCGGGATGTCGGGTCCGACGCTCCACCTTCGGCAGCAGCGGTTCAATCACAGCCCACAGCTCGTCATCGACTTCCCACGGCTTCGGCCGAGCCACCCCACACCCCCGGATCATCAGTCCCGGAGTGACCCAACCACCTCGAAGAGCATGGTGGGTGTGTGGATGCACATGAAGTGAACCGTGTCCGGGCGGCGTTGGCGTTGTTCGTGGCTGATGTGTTCGCATCGGTACCGCGGAAGGTCAGCGGGCCAAGGGTGACTGCTATCTGCGGGGGCTGATGCTGGACGGTCGCCGTAAGTCCATGCAGGTCATGGCTTCTCGGTTGCCGGACGGCAACGAGCAGAATCTGCAGCAGTTCGTGAACCAGTCCACGTGGGATCCGGTGCCGGTGCAGCGGCGGGTCTGTGAGCGGATGCTGCCGTTGATCGGGCCGGTAGCGTGGGTGATCGATGATGTGTCGGTGCCCAAGGACGGCCGGATGTCGGTGGCTGTGGCCCGGCAGTACTGACACTGTTGGCGAATTCGGCAGCCGTTGCTTGATGGGGGTGAGGACGATGGCCTGGTTCGCTCGTTGTAGCGGCCGTGGTGAGGTGATCGTGATGTCGATGCGTCCTCGTTGTCCGGCAGGAGTACCGGACCGTACTGCTGAAGTGGCCCGGCTGGCCTTTCCCCGTGGCTGTGTGTGCATGCGGATCCGTGATGCGCTCGGTCCGGTGTTCGGTGATGAAGAGTGCGCGGATCTCTTCCCACGCCGCGGACAGCCGGCCTGGCCACCAGGCCAGTTGGCAATGGTCTCCGTCCTGCAGTTCATGGAAGGGTTGTCGGCCGCCAGGCCGCAACTGCCGTGCGTGACAGGATCGCGTGGAAGTACTTACTGGGCCTGGAGCTGACCGATCCCGGATTCGATTTCTCGGTGCTCAGCGAGTTCCGGGCCCGTCTGCTGACAGGATCTGCCGAGCGGAGGGTACTCACCCGGATACTTGCGGTCTGCCAGGAAGCGGGACTGCTGGAGAGGGGCGGACCAGAGGGGCGGACCGGTCCGTACGGACTCCACCCATGTCCTGGCCGCAGTGCGTACCCTCAACCGGTTGGAGCTCATCGGGGAAACTGTCCGGGCCGCGCTCAATGCCCTGGCCGTGGCGGCCCCGAGGTGGCTGGCGGGGTGGATGCCCCCGGCCTGGGCCGAGCGTTACGGCCATCGGGTGGAGAATTACCGGCTGCCGCAGAAAGCAGCGGAGCGAGCCGCCTACGTCCAGAAAGTGGGCGCCGACGGTGCCGTGGTGCTCGCCATGGCCACCTCCACGGATACTCCTGGATGGCTCGCCCAGGTGGAAGCGGTCACGGTGCTGAGGAAAGTGTGGCAGCAGTAGTTCAAAACCGCCGCCGACGGCACACTGCGGTGGCGCGAGGCCAAAGAGTTACCTCCTTCCAAGGACCGGATCGCCTCGCCCTATGACATCGAGTGCCGTTATGCGCTCAAACGCACGACGGCCTGGACCGGATACAAAGGGCACGTCACCGAATACTGCGGTCCCGGCCGGCCTCACCTGATCACTGACGCGGAGACCACGGACGCGGCCCGCAGCGACCAACGAGCGGTCCAGCGCATCCACCACCGGCTCGAAAAGCGGGACCTGCTGCCCGACGAACACCTCGCTGACACGAACGACATGTCCGCCCAGGTGATGCTGGCCCAGGCCCGGGACCATGGCGTGCAACTCACCGGCCCGGTGCCGCCGGACACCAGCCGTCAGGCGATGGCCGGGGAAGGCTTCGACATCTCCGCCTTCACGATCGACTGGCACGTACATACCGCCACCTGTCCGCAGGGCGCCACGGCCGGCAGCTGGCGGGAACAGCAGGACAGCCCAGGCCACGACGTGATCCGGATCAGATTCCCCGACCGCACCTGTGCCATCCGCCCGGTCCGGGCCAAGTGCACCCGCCGGACCAGCGGGCCCCGTGACCTGGTCGTGCGTCCGCAGGCCGAACACGAAACCCTGCAACGCGCCCGCCACGACCAGTCCACCGAGGAATGGAAGAACCACTACCACCGCCGAGCAGGCATCGAAGGCACCCTCTCCCAGGCCGTCCGCAGACCCGGCCTCAGGCGCAGCCGCTATCCCGGCCTGCGCAAGACCGGCCTCCAACTGCTTCTCACCGCCGCGGCCATCGACCTCATCCGCATCGACGCCTGGCTTACCGAAACGCCCCTTGCCAGAACGCGCACCGCACCCCTGGAGGCCCTACCCGAAGCGGCGTAACCGAATTCGCCAACAGTGTCAGTACTGCGGGGCCCTGGGCAAACGCGCCAACTGCCAGGTCGCGGTCAGTGTTCACGCCGCCACCGATACCGCCTCCTGCCCGCTGCAGTGGCGCCTGTTCCTGCCCAAAGAGTGGGCCTCGGACGCAGGCCGCCGGGCCGCAGCCCGCGTCCCGCCCAAAGTCGGGCACCGGGAGAAGTGGCGGCTGGCGGTGGACATGCTCGACACGCTGGCCGCCTGGGGCATGACGCCGCCGACCGTGGTCGCTGATGCCGCCTACGGCACCAACGCACACCTGCGGGCCGCCCTGGCTGGCCGCGGGCTCGCCTACGTACTCGCCATCCGGGCAAATGTGACCGCCCACCCCTTTGATGCCGAGCCCGTGGCCCCGGACCGCAACGGAGCCGTCGGCTGCTGGCCCCAGCCCCGCTACCGGGATCCCGCTCCCTCGGTGGCAGCCCTGGCCGCCGGCCTCGGACAGCAGGCGTTCACCTCCCTCACCTGGCGGCAGGGCTCGCGAGGGGAGTTACGCTCCCGCTTCGCGCCGTGCGCGTGCGGCCCGCCGGCACAGCCGTCGAGCGCTCTATCCGGGCAGCCGCTTCGGCCGAACAGGGCTGATGGGACGGCATCCTGCCCGATTGCCGGCTGCTGATCGAGTGGCCCGAAGGTGCCGAGGCACCGACGGATTACTGGCTGTCCAACCTGCCGGCCGACACCCCGATCGCCGACCTGGTCCGCCTGGCCAAGGTCCGCTGGCGCATCGAGCACGACTACCGGGAACTCAAGCACGGCCTGGGCCTGGACCATTTCGAAGGCCGTTCCTGGCCGGGCTGGCATCACCATGTCACTCTCGTGACCGCCGCCCACGCCTTCCTCACCGAACAGCGCCTGGCCCCAAAAGCATCCGAACAGGACTCATCCTCTACCAGATCCTCGACACCCTCCAGACCATCCTGAGGTGCTGGACCGGCATCTGTACCACCTGCCATCAACCCCTGCCCAGCAGGACACACACGACACCAAGATCGAGACGAACCTAACGGAGTCCTATTAGGCGCGACGGACAGTTCCGCATCGATCTTCACGATCACCCATTGATCGCTGTTTGGGACTGGCTATTGCTTCAGAAGCTGTTTCTCATCCCCTGGCCTGGTTCTTGCAGCTCAGGAGATCGTCGCTTCGGGCGGTTCCGCCCGAAGTCGATGTTCCAGGGGCAGCTCTATGACGGGCTGTGTCTCTCTTCGATGGTGAACGAACCGCGGGTGCCGGACAGCCGCAGGATGCGGGCGAGGAAATGCGGGACGGCGCATAGCCGCAGCTCGACGTCACCAGCTCGGGCGGTGCGGGCGGCGGCCAGCAGCGCGCTCAGCCCCGTGCAGTCGCAAAACGTCAGCCCACCGAGGTCGACAACCACCACATGGTTCTCCCCGACGGCGTTCTGGAGTGCCTGACGCACGTCGCCGGCGGTCACAAGGTCGAGCTCCCCCGACACCGCGACCCGGCAGCTGCCGGGTCCGGTGGCTTTCCGATCCACCCTGATCATCTCGTGCACCGGCCTGCCCCCTCGGCGTGAGGCAGCCTGAAGGGCCTGCGTCCAGGAAACTCCCAGACCAGTGGCCCTGTCCACCCCCGACCCGAGACGTCAGCGGTCATGCGGGATGGGGGGGCGTCTCCCCCGGGGGCTGAGTGCTCCTCCATGGCCGAGGCTGAGGGACTGTTCGCGCAACGACCCCGGACGACGTAGGCCCGGGGTCGTGTGATCTGCCGCGCACGGAGACCAGGCCGCTCCACCCCATGACCAGAGGGTGGAGCGGAGTCGATAGAGGCCGAAGGGGTCACCTCTCGCCGAGGACCTCGCGGCCGGACTGGGTGAGGAACTCGGTGAACCGGCGTGCAGGAGGCGGGAGCCGCCGTGTGGCGGGCCAGACCCCGCCCAGCAGGCGGTGTGCCGGGGGATGCCCGATGGGCATGTAGGTGACGCCTTCGTCAGGTGCCGGGCTGCCTGGGAGCACGGCGACTCCGAGACCGGTGCTGACGAGGCCGCGGAGGGTGGCCACGTCCTCGCCCTCAAAGGCGAGATCCGCCTTGAACCCCGCAGCCGCGCACATCTCGTCGAACACCTGCCGCAGCCCGTGCCCCAAGGTCAGGGCAATGAACCGCTCGCCCGCTGCCTGGCGGAGTTCGACCGTCTCCCGCTGAGCCAGCCTGTGCCGGGCGGGGACCGCGAGGAACAGTTGCTCGTCGCGCAGGACGACCGAGTGCAGGGTCTTGTCCTCGGGGATGGGCGCGGTGATGACGACGTCGATCTCCCCGGCGCGCATCCGGTCGAGAAGGGCCACCGCCGGGCCTTGGGTGAGGGCGAAGCGCACGTCCGGGTGGGCGGCGAGGAAGGCGTCGAGCAGCCGGGGGACGTCGCGCACGCCGAGGGTGTGCAGGAAGCCGAGGCAGACCTGCCCCCGCTCTGGGTCGATGACATCTGCCAGCTCCTGGCGCGCCGCGCGCAGAGTGGCGAGCGCCTCGCGTGCGACCGGCAGGAAGGCCCGGCCGGCTGCGGTCGGCACGACCCCGCGGCCGACCCGCTGAACCAGCGGCGCCCCGATGGTGTCGTTCATTCGGCGCAGGGCGTGGCTCACCGTCGGCTGGGGCACCCCGAGCCGGTTGGCGGCACGCGTCACGTGTTCTTCCTCGAGCACCGCCACGGCAATCGCCAGATTGGGGGCCATCAGCGCCAACCAATCCTTATCTGAATCAATCACAGTCAAAACATTATTGGATGTATCGAATGAAGGCGACCAGTGTGGAGGCGTCGAAGGAACCCGAGTCGAAAGCGAGAAACCCCGCGATGACCGAGATGACCGAACAGGGCGGGCGTCTGGTGCCCGGTTGGGACGGCCGGTATTTCGAGGACTTCACCGTCGGCGACGTCTACCGCCACCCGTTGGGCCGGACCATCACCCAGACCGACAATTCCTGGCTGACGCTGCTCACACAGAACACCGCGCCCCTGCACTTCGACGCGCACTACGCGGCGCAGACGGCCTGGAAACGGCCGCTGGTCGACTCGACGTTCACCCTCGCGCTCGTTACCGGGCAGTCGGTGACGGACGTGAGCCAGCACGTGTTCGCGAACCTCGGGTGGGACGAGGTGCGGCTGCCCGCCCCCGTCTTCGAGGGCGACACGATCTACTCGCAGTCCACGGTGGTCATGGCGCGGGAGAGCAAGTCCCATCCCGAGGCCGGCATCGTCCGGGTGGAGACCGTGGGCTACAACCAGGACGGCACCGTCGTCATCAGCTTCCTGCGCACGTTGATGGTCTTCCGGCGCGGACACGGTCCCGCTGGCGTGCCTGCGCCGAAGGAAGCGGGGGCGGACGCATGAACGTGGATGCCCGCAGCTGGCTGTTCACACCCGGCGACCGGCCGGAGCGGTTTCCCAAGGCCGTCGCCTCCGGGGCCGACGCGGTGATCCTCGATCTCGAGGACGCGGTCACGCCCGACGCCAAGCCCCAGGCGCGCAGGAGCGTGCTGGCGTGGCTGGCGCAGGGCCACCGGGCGTGGATCCGGATCAACGACCGTCGGTCCGGGTACTGGGCGGACGACGTCGGCGCCCTGGCGAGCAGCCACGGCCTGCTCGGTGTGGTCCTGCCCAAGACCGAGAGCGCAGCGGACGTCGCGGAGACCGCCGCATTGGCCGGAGTCGGCGTCGTCGCACTCATCGAGACCGCGCGCGGTGTGGAGAACGCCGGGCACATCGCGCGGGCAGCCGGGGTGGTGGCCCTTGCCCTCGGCTCGGCGGACCTGCGGCTTGACGCGGGACTCGGCGATGACCCCCTGGCATGGGCGTATCCGCGCAGCCGGCTGGTCTTCGCCGCCCGGGCGGCTGGGCTGAAAGGCCCGCTGGACGGGCCGGACATGCAGCTCGACGACGCCCTGATCACGCGTGTCCAGGCCGAGCAGGCCCGGGCGGCCGGGTTCGGCGGAAAGCTGTGCATCCATCCCCGTCAGGTCTCCGCCGTCAACGAGGCGTTCGGCTACACCCGTGAGCAGGCGGCCTGGGCCCGTGCCGTCGTGTCCGCCGCCGAGCACAGCCACGGCGCCGCCGTCCGGGTCGGCGGCGAAATGATCGACCGCCCTCGCCTCGAACTCGCCATGCGCATCGTCACCGCCGAACAGGAGAAGTGATCATGACAATCATGCCGGAACGCGTCGGCGGGCTGATCCCCGGCGACCCCGCCGACGTACTGCGATGGATCCGCAGGGACGCAAGGATCGTCGTGCCGATCGGCTTCGGCGAACCCCCCACCCTCCTCGACACCATCGAAGCCCATGCCGAAGAACTCGACGGCGTCCAGATACACCGCATGGACCCCTATGCGACTCGGCCCTACATCCAGGGCACCTACGGCAAGCATCTGCATCACGTCGACTACTTCCTCGGTCCCGGCTCGCGCCAGGCCTTCTGGGACGGTCAGTGCGACCTCGTGCCCAATCATTTCTCCGAGATGCCGCTGCTGCTGCGCCGGATCCGGCCCGACCTGGTTATCGCCCGTGCCAGCGGGCCCGACGAGCACGGCTACTTCAGTCTGGGCACCAACGCCGACTACGCCGCGGCCTTCATCGGCGAGGTCCCCTTCTTCCTCGAGGTCACCGAGCAGCAGCCGTTCACCTATGGACAGAACCAGGTCCACGGCAGCCAGGTCGCGGGCTGGATCAAGACCGACGCCGGGTTCCCGAAGGTCTCCCACCGCGCGCCCGCACCGCAGGACGGGGCCATCGCGGGCCACATCGCGGAGCTGATCCCCAACGGCGCCTGCCTCCAGGTCGGGGTCGGCTCCATCCCCGACGCCCTCCTGAACGCTCTGAGCGGCCACAAGAACCTGGGCATCCACACCGAGTGCCTCTCGGACGGGCTGATGCACCTCGTCGAAAGCGGAGCGGCCACGGGCATGCGCAAGCGCAACTTCCCGGGCAAGCACGTCACGACATTCTGCGTGGGCACCCCGGAGTTGATGCGCTGGCTCGACCACAACACTGCGGTGCAGATGATGCCGGTGAACTGGACCAACGATCCGCGCGTCGTGGCGACCGAGCCGAAATTCGTGTCGATCAACGCGACCACCGAGGTCGATCTGATGGGTCAGGCCGCCAGTGAGACCATCGCCGGACGCTACTGGTCCTCCTCCGGCGGACAGGCCGACTTCGCCCGCGGCGCCATGTACTCCGAGGGCGGCAAGGCGTTCCTGGTCCTGCGGTCCACCACGAGTTCGGGGCGCGGCCGGATCCGCTCCACGCTGACTCCGGGCAGCGTGGTCACCACCCTGAAGAACACCGTCGACCACGTCGTCACCGAGTACGGGGTCGCGAACCTGCGCGGCGCCAGCCTCCACGAACGAGCCCGCCGCCTCATCGCCATCGCGCACCCCGACCACCGGGACGAACTGCGCTTCAACGCCCGCAAGACCGGGCTTCTCCACTGAGAAGGGACCCTCACATGTCCACCACCGTCGCAGAACAGCTCATCGACGTGCTCCACGCCGCCGGCGTGCGCCGGATCTACGGCCTGGTAGGCGACAGCCTCAACCCGATCGCGGACGCCATCCGCCGGCACCCGGACTTCGAGTGGGTGCACACCCACAACGAGGAGGCCGCTGCCTTCGCCGCCTCCGCCGAGGCGCAGATCACCGGGCGACTCGCGGTCTGTGCCGGAAGCTGCGGCCCCGGCAACACCCACCTCATCCAGGGCCTGTACGACGCGCACCGCAGCGGTGCCCCCGTACTGGCGATCGCCTCCCACATCCCCTCGAGCCAAATCGGCACCGGCTACTTCCAGGAGACCCACCCGGAGCGGGTGTTCGCCGACTGCAGCCACTTCTCCGAAATGGTCAACAGCGCCGAGCAGATGCCGAGGCTGCTGCGCATCGCCATGCAGACCGCAGTCGGCAGAAGCGGAGTCTGTGTCATTACGATCCCCGGCGACATCGGGGCTCGGCCCGCGGCACACCCGACCGGTACAAGCCCCCTCGTGTACGGCACGCCGACCGGACTCCCGGCGGCAGAGGACATCCGCGAGCTGGCCGAACGCATCAACAAGGCCAGAACCGTGACCCTCTTCGCCGGAGCAGGGATCCGCGACGCCCGCAAGGAGGTGCTCCAACTCGCCGAAACGCTCAACGCTCCGATCGGCCACTCGCTCGGCGGCAAGGAGTGGATCCAGTACGACAACCCCTACGACGTCGGCATGAGCGGCCTGCTCGGCTACGGCGCCTGCTACGACGCCATGCACGAAGCGGACCTGCTCCTCCTGCTGGGCACGGACTTCCCCTATGACACCTTCCTGCCGGGCAGCCACACCGTCCAGATCGACCGGGACGCCTCCCGCCTGGGCCGGCGCACCCCGCTCGACCTCGGCGTGACCGGTGACACCGGCGCGACGATCCGGGCGGTCCTGCCTTTGCTGAAGGCCAAGACCGACCGGCGTTTCCTGGACCGAATGCTGAGCCGCCACGCCAAGGCCCTGGAGCACGTCGTGGCCGCGTACACCCGCGGCATCGACACGATGCGCCCCATCCACCCGGAGTTCGTCGCCGCCCAGATCGACGATCTCGCCGCCGACGACGCGATCTTCACCGTCGACACCGGCATGTGCAATGTGTGGTCGGCGCGCTACCTCACACCGTCCCCGCACCGCCGGGTGATCGGCTCGTTCCGGCACGGCTCGATGGCCAACGCCCTGCCGCAGGCGATCGGCGCCCAGACCGCCGCTCCCGCCCGGCAGGTGATCTCCCTGTCCGGCGACGGCGGCCTGGCCATGCTCCTGGGCGAACTGCTGACCGCCCGCGAACGGAACCTGCCGCTCACCGTGGTGGTGTTCAACAACGGCTCACTCGGCATGATCCGCCTGGAGATGATGGTCTCCGGCTACCCGTACTTCGCCACCGACCACGGCGCGGTGGACTACGCCGCCATCGCGGCCGCCTGCGGGCTCGACTCGATCGCCGTCGACGATCCGACCGAGGTCCGCCCCGCCCTGGCCAAGGCCTTCTCCTCACCCCGGCCCTTCCTGGTGGACGTCCGCACCGACCCCAACGCCCTCTCCCTCCCCCCGCACATCACCGCCCAACAGGTGCGCGGCTTCGCGCTCGCCTCCACACGCACAGTCCTCGACGGCGGGGTCGGCCGCATGCTCGATCTGGCCCGCAGCAACATCCGCAACATCCCACGGCCCTGAGCTTGCTGAGCGGGATGCGTACAGCGCGCTGGTCGATGGTATTGCTCGCGTACAGCAGCACCCAGACCGGCCGCTACGGGGTGGGCCGGTTCTCCATCGTCTTGGCACCGGCGAGGACCCTTCTCTGGGGTCGGCTGCACGTGATGCGGGCCCTCGACAGCGTTTCTTGCAGCTCAGTGAGGTTTTCTCAGCGACCTTGCGATGGGCTCTCTCAGCCGACGATGCGAGCCGTGGCGAGGTCGGCGAGGATCTGATCCACGGTTTGGTGAGGTGTCTGGTTCGACGTGTCCAGCCAGAGCCCGCGGCGTGGGGTGTCCCGGCGTACCTGAGTCAGAACTGCCGTGAAGCCCCTGGTAGGGCAGGTCTCACCACAAGATCATGTCCGTAACCACCTGAGGCTTCACATTGGTCACCTATGTTGCCACGCTCGATGTCCCCCGCCAGGTCGTGGGTTACCTCGCTCGGCTGCTGGCCGCGCACCGTCGCCAGATCGGCACTCCGCGCGAGCTCGCGGGCGCTCGGGCCGTTCCGGCAGGCCGTGCTGGTGCTGCGCTGGTTCCGGGAGCGTGGCTGCATGCACTGCCTGGCACGCGACGCCGGGATCTCGCAGGCCACCGGCTACGGCTACCTGCACGAGGGCATCGACGTCCTCGCCGACCAGGCCCCCGACCTGCACGACGTCCTGACGCGCTGCCAGGAAGAGGGAATGACGCACGTGATCCTGGACGGCACCCTGATCGAGTCAGACCGTGTCCTTGGCGAGCGCGAGAACGGCAACGACCTGTGGTTCAACCAGAAGCACAAGGCATTCGGCGGCAAGGTGCAGGTCTTGTCCGCCCCTGACGGCACCCCACTGTGGGCCTCCGATGTTGAACCCGGATCGACGCCCGACATCACCGCGGCCCGGATCCACGCCCTGCCCGCCCTCTACAAAGCGGCCGCCCGGGGTCTGCCGACCCTGGCGGACAAGGGCTACATCGGGGCGGGCATCGGCATACGCGTCCCCGTCCGCCGACCGAAGGGCCGCTCCGAGCAAGCCCTGCGAGGACGGTGGAGTTCGCCCACCGCGGCGCCGTCCTGCTGCGCCCGCTGCCCCAGGACCCGGCTCGGGGGCGCTGGCTCGGATACAAGGACACGGTGCGGGGGCCGGCACTGGACTGGCGCACCGACCTCGGTGTCATCCGGCTCGTGCACTGCGGCGACTCCAAGGCCGCCGGCGATGTCGCCTCGGCTGGGGCGACGTCGCGGCTCTGGCCGGCCAGGTGCTGCCCTGGTGGCCCGACCTGCTGCGTCTTCGGAGTGTGATCCGCGAGTGGAAGCCTGGTGCCCGGGCGGCCGTGGTCGAAATCCCGGCCAACAGCGATGAAAAGATCCTGCGCAGGGCCGCGGCCAGCGAAGACTTCCACGTCACCTCGCGGGTGGCCGCGACAGACATGGCCAACGACATTCGCAACAACCGGATCGACCACACGACGCACGAGATCGAGATCTTCTGCAAGGACGGGTACGGCGAGACACCGAACCAGGTCGTCGCCGGCGCTGTGCCCGACACCAGCCACCACCCGCTGCCGTGCGACGGGGACCGCCAGGCCCTCCAGGCCGGCTGGCACAGGATCGCCCTGCACACTCACCCTGACGCCGTCGCCGCGCTCGAGGTCGCTGTCGGCCGCGATCCGGAGCTGCTGCCCTTCGGAGCCGTGACCGAGATCCCCGTGCAGTCGGGCACGATCAGCGACCGGTGGACCCGCCGGCTGACGATGTGCGATCCGACCGCCGCCCACGCCGTCCTCGCCCAGGATTCCAAGGCAGAGGCGTTCTTCATCGACCCGCTCACCGACATGCCCGTCCTGCGCACCCCCGGCGACCGGGGCAAGCAGGTGTGGCGGTTCTATGCCCCGCTGTCCCTCCCGGCCGACGGCGCGGAACTCGCCTCGGTCGTCCTGCACCACACCGTGTGGGTCACCACCAGCGACGGCCACGTCCACCCCGCGCCATGCACGCCGACCGAGCACCTGTGGTGGGGCGACGGCTGGGGCGACCGGGCCAGCGAGGCCGCCGCCGTCGTCGACCAACTCCTGGACGACCTCGGCGCCACCGTCGACCTGCACCAGCACTGGGACGCGCCCAAGGGCCTGACCGCCCTGTTCAACGAGGAACACAAGAAGGGCGCTGAACTCACCCGTGCCGCTCTGCTGCACGCCCGGATGACCCCGCCGCGCACACGCTGAACCGCCCCTTTTACGCGCCCTGGCCCTGCTCGGCTGCTCCTGGCCTTTCCGCCGCCCGCAGGCCGACCGCCCTGGCGAACGAGGCTGCTGCGCTGCGCCGCCCATTCCGAGCTGGGGCTTACGGTGATCGGTGGTGCGGGCCGGGTGCTCTACAGCAGCCCTCCCAGCGGCAGGACACGCTCAGCAAGCTGTCCGCGCAGCCGGTCTCCGGCGGTGTCGGCTTCGGCGAGCCAGTCGGCAGTGATCAGCAGTCCGGCGTGCTCGGCGATTTCCTCGGGCGGCAGGGCGGTGAACGCGGCGGCCTGGTCCAGGTGCAGCCCGCCGTCCTCGGCGCGTCCGAGGCGGTCGTCGGGGCGGGCGTGGGCGGCGGTGTACAAGGCCAGGAGCCGGGTGGCGGCGCCCAGTTTCTTCATGCGGATCTTCCGGTCACCGACGACTTTCTGGGCCCGGCCGGAGATCCTCGCGCGGGTGGTCTTGCCGAAAGTGAACGGGCGGGGCTGCTCCGGCAGCAGTGTGGGGACGGTGACCTCGGTGGGGTCCTCGGGGCGGGAGGCCATCACCTCGGCGACGGTTCCGGGCAGGCGCAGCCAGCCGCCGCTGACCAGCCGCCCAAGCACTCGCTCGGCATCGTCTTGGAGCCAGCCGATCAGGTCCTGGCCGGTGACGTTCCCGGTGCCGGCGCGCGCGGCCCGCAGGGTGAGCATGAGCACCGCCAGGCGCACCTCGACCTCCGGGTGCGGGGAGTGGGCGGCGACGTAGTCCAGCACGGCCCGGGCGTGCACGCCCTGTGGCCGGGTCAGCAGCCGTTCGACCCCCTGCTGGTTGCCGCCTGCCTTGTCACCGACTGCCGGCTGGTTGCCGCCTGTCGTGTCACCGGCCGTCTGGCCGCCGCGGTTGGCGTGCATCTCGCGGGTGGTCTGCGCGGCCTTCTCGGCACGCTTCGCCTCGTGGCGCAGGGCGCCGTCGCCACTGACCTCGGCCCACCAGGCGAACGCGCGGGCCTTGCGCTCGTGGAGTCCGGCGAGGAGGGCGAGGTCGGGCTCGGTGCGCTGCTGGTAGGCGCGGAATGCGTCCCCGAGTTCGATGAGCTCCATCCGCAGGACGTCGGGCTGAAGGTCGTGCGGCACGATCCGCTGCGCGATCTTCCCCCACCGCTTCGCCCGCCGAGAGACCCTGGGCGAGTCGGCGCGGGCACGAGGGACCGACGTCGGCGCAGACGCAGCACCGGCCGCGGGGGAGGGGCCGTGGTCGGAGAAGACCGCCGCCGCACCATGACCGACCGTGCCGTCGGAGGGATCCCGCTGCGCGCCCGGTTTCCCCGCCGCCTGGCCCGTCCCGGCCGGGGCCGTACGGGCCGGGGGCGGGGCGGTGTCCAGGACGCGGCAGCCGGTAGTGGCGGCCGCGCACCGCGCGCACATCTCCGCGATCCGCCACAAGCCTCCCCGCACGGTGCGCGTACACCGTCAGGACCACCGGACCACCGGACCACCGGACCGCACCGCTTCTGCCACTGGCCGCGCCCTACCCCGCGGTCCGGCGGCGGGGCTGGTGTCGGTATCGGGGGTGTGCCATGCGCAGTCGGCGGTGCGGCAGGCGCACCATGCCTCGCTGCGCGGTCCGCCGCCTGTGCGAATGCGGGCCAGGAGCATGTTGACGTGTTCGACCGCGGCCTTGCGTCCCGCGGCGGCGCCGGGGAAGCGTTGGTCGGTGCAGGCCGGGCAGGAGCAGGAGAGCCGGACCGAGCCGGCGGAAGGGCGGCCGTAGGGGTCCAGGCGCACCGTCCATACCCGCCCTGCGACGCGGTCCTCCTGCCATGCGCCGGTCTCCACCGCCATGTACGTACTCCCAGCGTTGCTTGATCCGTTGCCCGGGTGGTCCCTCATCATCGGGGATGATTGCCGATCGGCCCCCGGGGAGCGGAAGTTTCAGCCCGGCGTGCCCTGCCGGCGCAGGAGAAGATCAGCATTCGGCTGGATCCGGCCACGCCAGATGGCTGGCTCGGCTTGGATAGTGCGTCGAGACCAGGCACCGGCCATAAGCCGGAGCACGAGCGCCGGGCGAGCACGCCGACGCCATGGCCAGGGACACCCGACAGCGTCGTGACCTGTGACCCGCCGCTCTCAAAGGCGGCGGGCAAAACTCTGCTGCGGTGGGCCCGCCCTTCAATCACTGGGCGCGATTGTTTCGAGCTGCGAACCGGGCTGCGCAACAACGCGAACGTCACGGAGAGTCGGTGGCGGATGAGCCGTTCGCTCAACCACAACACGTGCAGCGCGGTTCGGAGTCACCAAGGACGGGGGCATCCATCCGACTGGTGAATCAGCGCGCCACCTGCGTCAGGAGCGTCCTGGCTCTTGCGGCGCCGGCTCACGCGAGCATCCCGGCGGCGACCAAGGCTGCGGAGACCTGTGGGACTACGACTAGGTCAGGTCTCCGAACCTTGCGGTCCGTCTATGCCAGGAGCCCTCACCTAGGTACTGGTGTTGCGTGTACGTGCGGACGAACAAGGGGGAGCACATGAAGTTTCGCAGGACATCTCTCCGGCGGCGTCAAGCGACCGTTGCCGCGGCTGTCGTACTGGCGGGGGCCTTCCCTCTGGCTACGAGCACGCCAGCAGAAGCACATACTGTGTACAAGGAGATCCACCGCGGGTTCTGCCTGTACTCCATGACGAGTGCACATGGGTACGCCCAAACGACCAAGGACCGTCCCAACTGCAACGGTCACGCCTGGCTCTATGTACAGACCAAGAGCGGCTGGAAGAGCGGCTGGAAGCATAACGCCGAGCGGGTGACAATCACGGCGCCCGCCAACGACCCCATCAAGCACAGTTGGCACAAGACTCAACGCAACGAAACTGCTCGGCATGTGGCGCACTGACCAGTAGCACACGCTGGTCCCTGCGGAGCGACGCCGCTCCGCGGTGGGCAGCAGTGGTAGAGCACGGGGGCCAGGACTCTGTCGGCGGTGGTCAGCTTGTACCTCGACATAGGCCAAGGTGACCTGTAGTGAGGGCAGTTGCTGACCCGAGGCGACCTTGGACAGGGTCGAAACCGTGTACGGCGTGCGCCGAGCCAGCTCCCTGTAGGTGATCTGACCGGCGTCCTGGCGCAGTTTGCGCAGTTTCAGGGCGAACCGCTGCACCGGCCCTCTCCCAGGGTCCAACGGAGCCTCTGGGCGGCCTACTCGATCCCCCGCTCCCCGCGTTTCCTCTGTTCCCGTGTTCGACGTCGTCGCCTGCGGTCGGCACCGCGTGTACCGCAACCTACGGAGCCGCCAAAAAGCCAGGCAAGGCTCCGCCCACATCGGGGTGGTGCCGTTCGGCCACTGGCCCACCTGGGATGACGTGATTGTTGCGGACCCTGGATCGGGGGTGCGCAACAACTCAGGCGGCCCCAAGAGTTGGCGGCGGCCAACAGTTCGCTTAGCCGCTCACGGACCCGGCCCAGTGGAAGAGAGTCCGTGCTCTGTCAAACCGCAAAACCGCACATGAGGAGAACCAATGCGCACTCGATCGCGGACCAGCCGAGGGCTGGCGGCCGCTGCCCTGATCACCGGAGGGCTGACCGCCGCGACCACGGCACCCGCCTCTGCCGCACCCACCGCCGCCCAGTCCTGCTATGGCAACGCCCGCGTCTACTCAACGACGCAATACGGGACAGTTCACGAGTGGCCGGCACAGGGGTACGCCAAGACAACCTCAGCGTGCAACGACATCAACGTCAAAACCGGGAAGGCCGTCAGTGTGCGCGTCTGCTTCGAGCGGACCGCGACATGCAACAGCTGGAAGTGGACCAACGCTGACGGCTCCTGGAGGGCCGTCGCAACCGATGTGAGCGATGGGACCAACTTCTGGCTCCAGTTCGGGACGCCCAGTTGGGGCCACGTCGCCATGTAACTGAAGCGGCCCAATCGCCGGAGAACGGTAGCAGCAAAGTCGTCAAAGTAGACGGCTGGAATCCCCAAACCTGGACGAATATGGGAGGTCACTGTCATGCGTTCTTGGGTTCTCAAGGCGCCGGTCCCGCTGGCACTTGCTGTCGTACTGGCCGGAGCAACCACTGCCCAAGCTGACAGGAATCACTATCTGAGCAGCACTGGTGTATATGGCATTGCGAGCCACTACACGGAAAATGGCGCCAAGAAGATGAACGGCTACGTCCGCGACACAGCCGCTGACGGTCATTGCGCCATGCTGTGGATGGACTTCACGACAAGTCCGCACAACCACCATGACGCTCAGGCCTATATTGCCTGCGGGAGCGGCGATGAGGCATGGGGGGTTGCTCGTAGCAGCACGGACTCCTCCATCAACGGTATAAGGGCTGCCGTGTGCATTTCCGGAGTCCATGGCTGCTATGACCAGGACAATAAATCCCAGGAGTGGCCATACAGGTCATGGGACGCTAAGACCTGCTGGTGGTATCGAGTAGACACAGGGGCTAGCGGAAAATGCGGGGAGGGAGATCCCCTCGGCTGACCCATCGGCGACCTGCTGTGCGTCCTCGGCATCGCAGGCAGCCACCCGCGGGGTCCTGGCCCGGTCCACATCTGCCAGGACTTCGCGTCATGCCGCAGGGCAGGTCTCGCGGTATGACGTGCCGGGCAGGAACTGCTGCCACTCCTGCGGCGTGAGGTTGCGGCCCGCCGTGCGGCACAACTCCGCAGCAGCGTGCTTGGGGTTGATGTTCCACAGCATGACGGACTGGTCGTCGCCGCCCGTGGCCAGGGTACGGCTGTCCGGGCTGAAGGCGAGCGATCTGACCTGCTTGGTGTGGCCGGTCAGCGTGGCCAGCGGGCTGCGCCGGGAGATGTCCCACAGCACCACCGACTTGTTCGAGCTGGCCGTGGCCAGAATGCGGCCATCCGGGCTGAAGGCCACGGCGTGCGCGGGCCCGGTGCTGTCGGTGAGGCTGGCCACGGGAGCGCGTTCGGCCACGTTCCACAGCATCACTTTCTGGTCGATGCCCGCGGTGGCCAGCATGCGGCCGTCCGGGCTGAAGGCCACGGATCTGAGCTGCCCCGTATGCCCCGTCAAGGTGGCCAGCTTGGTCCGCCTGGCGACGTCCCAGAGCGTGGCTTTCCCATCGCGGTTGGCGGTGGCGAGGAACCGACCGTCGGGGCTGAAAGCCACGCCGTCGACGCCAGAGCCTGCTCTTCCGGATACGACCGTGAGGGTCTTCAGCCGGGTGCGGCGGAGTGCGTCCCACAGGATGACCTTCCTGTCCGCGCTGGCTGTCGCGATGGTGCGGCCGTCCGGGCTGTATGCGACATCCGTGATGCGATCGGTATGGCCGGTGAGCGTGACAGGCGGACGATGACCCGACGTACTCCAGATAGTGAGGACGTGGTTGCGGGTGTTCGCGGGCCGCGACTCGGAACCGCTCACCGCAGCGAGAGTGCGCCCGTTGGGGGCGAACGCGATGGCGTGTACCCCGGATCCGCTGGTGAACGTGGCGCGGCGGGCACGGCTCCTGGTGTCCCACAGCACGATGGTGTCGTCGCCGCTGGCGGTGGCGAGTGTGCGGCCGTCCGGGCTGAATTGAAGGTCGTTGACCCGGTCACGGTGGCCGGAGAGTGGAGCCCTTGCCGTGTCCCAGAGTACGACCTTGCCGTCCTCGCCGGCCGAGGCGAGGACACAGCGGCCGCGCGGGCTGAACGCGAGTGTGTAGACGTTGGTGGTCTGCCCGGTCAGCATGGTCAGGCGGGTGGCGCTCCGCACGTCCCACAGCATGACCGACTTGTCGTGTCCGGCCGTGGCGAGGGTGCGCCCGTCGCGGCTGAACACCACCGCTCTGACCTGCTCGTTGTGATCGGACAGCGTGGCCAGGCTGGTGCGGCGCCGGACATCCCACAGCCTCGCTGTTTTATCCTCGCTGGCGGTGGCCAGGGTACGGCCGTCCGGGCTGAAGGCCACGCCGTCGACGGACTGGGTATGGCCGGTGAGTGTGGCGATCCGCTTCCCCGTCGCCGTGTCCCATAGCCTCACCGTGCGGTCCGCGCCGGCGGTGGCAAGCGTATGCCCGTCCGGGCTGAACGCCACGGCGTAAACGACGCTGGTGTGGCTGGTGAGAGTGAGCCGCCGGGCCCGACGCTGGGTGTCCCAGAGCACGACGGTGCGATCGGCACCCGCACTGGCCACGGTCCGGCCGTCCGGACTGAACGCGATGTCCCTGAGCTCTCCCCTGTGGCCGGGCAGAGCAGCCAGCGGTCTGCGCGCCGCGACGTCCCAGAGCACCAGCTTCCCGTCATTGCCTCCCGTCGCCAGCGCGCGTCCGTCCGGGCTGAACGCCACCGCGCGCAGCCAGGTGGGGTGTCCGGTCAGAGTGGCCAGTCGCCGCCCCGTGCCCGCGTCCCACAGCACCACGGTACGGTCGCGGCTGACGGTGGCGAGCGTACCGTCAGGGCTGAAGGCCGCATCGGAGACGGCGTTGTCATGGCCGGACAGCTCAGCCCGGTAGTACTGATGGGCCGATACACTCAACACGGCACTACGCGCCTCGTACGTCGCCGCCCTACGCTGGGCCTCCACACTCAGCAGCATCGCCGCGCTCGGCCGGGACTCCATAAGGCCGAGCGCCTCGGCCGCCAGCTGCCGTGAAACGGCGACCCGCTGGGCCCTCAGCGCGTCCTGACGCTGCTGGACGGCGACCACGCTGACGCCTGTGACCACCAGGAGCAGCAGCGCAAGGCCCGCAGAGAAGAAGCGTAAATGCCGATGGCGCCGCACGGCCGCAGCCCGTTCGCCGTCCTCCAGGCTGAAGCTCGCGTCGACGAACGCGCGCTCCAGAGCATTGAGCTCCTCCCGGCTGCCGTCGCGGGAGGCCCATTCGCGCAGGGTCGCCAGCCGCGTGCCCCGGTACAGCGCGCCAGAGTCGCGCTCGAGCTCCTCCCAGGCCTGAGCGGCCTCGGCCAGCCGCCGGTGGACCCGCAGCCGCTCACGGTCCTCCTCAACCCAGGCACGGAGCCGAGGCCAGCCCTGGATCAACGCCTCATGCGCGAGATCGACAGTGTCTTCATCCAGCGTGATCAGCCGGGCACGGGCCAGCCGCTCCAGCACGACGGCGAGATCTTCGGCAGGTACCGTGGTGTCCAGCTCGGACCGGGCGACGGGACGACGGGTGTCCTGGGCCCCTTCGCCGGGGGTGATCAGCCTGAGCAGGACCCGGCGGGCGAACTCGCGACGTTCGGCGGTGAGGTCGGCGTAGGTGTGCTCCGCGGTGCGGGCGATGGCGCCGTGCAAGCCGCCCGCCGCCTCGTAGGCGGCCTTGGTCAACGCGCGGCCGCGGCGCCGCCGCCATGTCTCCAGTAGTACATGGGACAGCAGGGGCAGTCCCCCCGGCTCATCGGTGACTTCCTCGATAAGCCGGGCGGTCAGAGCCCGTTCCACGATCAGTCCCGCGGCTGCGGCCGGCTTCACGATCGCCTCCCGCAGCTCGGCCGGGCTCATCGACCCGACCAGCAAGGTCGCGCTCCGCAGCGCGTCGGTGAGTCCGCGGTGCTCGGCGCAGCGCCCGAGGAAGTCGGCGCGCACCGCTATGATCACGCGTAATCGGCTCCCGGGCTCACGCGCGGCCAGCAGCAGGTCGGTGAACGCCGCCCGCTCCTCGGGGTCGGCGCAGAGGGTGAAGACCTCCTCGAACTGGTCGACCACGACCACCGTGTCGCTCTCGGAGTCCTTCGGCGTGACCAGTGCGGCATGGGTACGGGCGGGGTGCGCGCCGGGCGTGAAGATCCGGATGGCCGCGGGACGCAGATCCTGCGAGGCCGCCTGCTGCAGGGCCGGGATCAGCCCGGCGCGCAGCAGCGAGGACTTCCCGCTGCCAGAGGCACCTACGACGGCGGACAGACGATGCTGCCGCACCAACTCCAGCAGGTCGGCGACCATCTGATCACGGCCGAAGAATCGCTCGTGATCGCGGGGCTCAAACCGGGCCAGCCCCTGATACGGCGACTCTGCATCACCGTGGTCGGCCGCATCGGCAGCAGCTTCCTCCGCCGCCCGCCTCCACCGCCGCTCCCACTCCTCCCGGTTTCCTCCGCACCCCTCAACGTAGGCCAAGGCAACCTCCAGCGACGGCAGCTGTTCGCCCGAAGCCGCCCTGGACAGGGTGGAGACGGTGTACGGGGTCCGCTGGGCCAGCTCCCGGTAGGTGACTGGGCCAGCGTCCTGGCGCAGCTTGCGCAAACCCAGAGCGAAGCGCTGCACGGGCCCGCCCCCCGGATTCAATGGCGCTTCTGGACGGCCCACTCGATCCCCCGCTCCCGTGTTTCCCCTGTTCCGTGTTCGGCGTCGTTGCCTGCGGTCAGCAGCGCGCGTACCGCAACCTACGCAGCCGCAACGGGCCCGGACAAGGCTCCGCAGAGGCCGAGTGATGGTCTTCGGCCACCGCCCCACCTGGGATGACGCGATTGTTGCGGACTGCGGACCGGGGCTGCGCAACAACGCAGGCAGCGTGGAAAGTCGGTGGCGTACGAAGACCCTTGCTCCTGAGCGGGACCGGCCTTCGCACGTCCCGCGCTGTGCGGCGAGAACACCAGAGGAAAGGGCTAATCATGCGGAAGTGCTGGAACAGGCCAGAATCCGGGCCGAGCATGTGCTGGAGACGGCGACCGGTTTCCGTGACGGGCCTCCGGCCCGGGCGAGACCGGGCGAACCGCAGCCTGCCTACGACCCGGCCCTGACGACGCTGACCGAACGCGGGTATGCGAAGGCCGCCGAGGTGAAGGCGATTCCCGTCCAGGAGGCGGCCCTGCTCGGGCTGAATATGCAGAGAACGAGAGTGCACGTCCCCAGACCGCATCCGTCCGGGGGCACGCTCCTCACCCGACTGTCGCTGCGGACCGCATGCTGCCTTCGGCCAGCGTCCCCTCTTTTCCCAGCCTGGGCGATCTCCGTTGCGAGAACTATCCGGGCCCAGGAACAGTCGGGGCATCAAGCCGTACACCAGAAAGGAATACCGCATCATGAAGCTCCGTAAGAGCTCCGCTATCGGCATCCTCGCCACCGCGATCCTGGGCAGCGGCCTCGCCGTCGCCCCTGCGGCAACGGCGGTCGAGGCGACGGGCATGGCCTCGGCCGCTCCCGCGAAGACCGCTGCCCCTGTGTGTCAGATGAGGATCTCCGGCGACTACATGACCGGTTCCGTGAAGTGCTCCGGGGCTGACAACGGCTACCGAGCATTGGTCACTTGCTCCAACGGCTCGAAGGTCGTTGGCGAGTGGACGACCGGCGGGTGGTCCAGCGCCACCTGCCCGCGCCCACAGGGTGTGACAAGGGTTCAGGCCCAGTACATTCTGGATTGACGCTCGTTCGAAGACGAGCCTGCTCAGGCCGAATCCGCAGAAGCTGGGGCAGCAGCCCCAGCGGGGCCGGCACCGGCGCACGGTGTCGCCCATCGGTTTGGGGCGGCGTCCCGCTTGGCGGTCAGTGAAGCCGGTGAGGCGGTTCGGTGTGCGGTCGCGCGGCCCACTCCCGCAGGGGTTCGGCGAGGACCGGCACGGACGATGCTCAAGCACGCTCACGACGCACCCGCCGACACGTCGGCAGCCTAGCTGTGACGGACACCTACAGCCCTGACGGTCCAGACCCGGATGTGCCCGGACCGCCGGCTTGGCACGAACTCGTTGACGGCCAGAGTGTCACGGCCCAGGTCATCGGCCGCATCTACCGCCTGCAGCTCCCAGACCGCAGCACGGTCGTACCCCATGAAGTCGTCTGCCGCGTCCTCGCTCGCCTGGTCACTCCCATCGAGGACATCGACTACTCCGGCGTGCCGACCCGACGGGAACGCCCGCCAGCGTCACTGAATCCCGGGTGCGGCTCAACGGACCACGGGAGGCCCTCGAGGAGCGCGGTGAGGGCGGCGGCGACGTATCTCGGCAGGTCCGGGTCGATCGGCGTCGGGGGCGGGGTGCCCGGGCGCCATGGTCGGCCCGGGCCGCGGTCGGTCGGGGTCGGCACGCGCAGCGCTTTCTTCAGCCGGGGCATGTTGGTGAAGCGGCGGGTGTTGGTAGGCGGAGGCGGCCGCGCCGCCGCGCGAGCGGCAGGGCGAGCCGGGCTGTGCGTCACACTTCGGACAGGCGTGCTGTTCGACGTCGTCGGCGTCCGATCGGTCGGCCGGGGAGGGCTGCTGAGGGTCTGTCATAGGTTCGGAGTTTCGTACAATGCAATTCTCAGAAGGGGGTCCCTCCCGCTTTTGAGTGAGAACAGGTTCTGAGAACGAATCTGGGATCGGCGGGGGTCCGGCAGTCCGTGATTGATCTTGCTCGCGCGTCGCTGCGACCTGTTTCGTGATCAACTGTTGCGTTCGAGTCTCGAAATCCCGGAACCCCGGGCGGATCGACGGGGAGTTTAGCCCTGATGCCGGACATGGCGGACGAACAGCCGGATGAGCTCGTGATCCTGGTCCACGGGACCTTCGCTGGTGACAAGGAGCGCCGTGACGAGGGCGACCGCTGGTGGCAGCGCGGCAGCTCCACGTGGCAGGCTCTGACCGCGACGCTGCCCAAGGGTGCGAGACTGCCGCCTGGGCGACTGTTCCACTGGAGCGGGGCCAATACGCAGTCGAAGCGCCTGTCCGCGAGCCTGGATCTACTGGTACTTCTGTTCGACCTGGAACGACGGGGCATCCGATACCACTTGGTTGGGCATAGCCACGGTGGTTCGGTGATTTGGGAGACGCTGGTTTCGGCGCAGGTCATGACTAAGCAGCAGAAGATCGCAGACCCGATCTGGGAGCGGCTCACCGAACCCGCGCCTGTGCCAAGGACACAACCGACTACCAATCCTGTGGAAATGTGGGCGGAGGTGCAGCAGCTGAGAGAAAAGTGGGAGGAGCAGAAACGGAAGCGGATGCTGCCAGCGTTCCTGTCCATGGCGCAGCTGCCCGGCTTGCGCAGCGTCACTACGGTCGGTACGCCGTTCCTGCGCTTCCTCCCTGAGCCCTCCTTCCGCTACCAGGGATGGCGTAGTCGTAGGTTCTCGCTCGCGGACGGCGGCATGTCGTGCAGAGAACTGATCGTGTGCTCTCTAATATTTATATACGCATTGTTTCTCTTAATTATTTTCGCGGTGTCCATCCCGTTCTGGATAAAGCCGGTTTGCATCCTGCTCTACTTCATCTTGCTTGCGACGGGGGAGCGGACGCAGCTGGCCAACTCGCTCGTGGTTCGGGAACGCGCCTGGCGCCAGGTCTTCGCCCGGTTCTCGGATCGGTGGCTGGGACTCTGGGCGCCGACCGACGAGGCGATCAGGTTGTTGCAGACCGCGGCCGAACCCCAGGCCCCCGACTACGTATGGCTCTGCACACCCCATACAGAACGCGAGCGGATCAGCATTGATCGCAAGACCAAGCGTGACCTGAATCTGCCCGTCAGACTGAACCCTAAAATGTCCGGATTGGTTGGCTTCGTGCCGACCACCCGCGCTGGCCGGGCGTTCTCACCAGTGTTCGGCACATGGCGTTTTGTTTTCAACAAGCTGGTCGGCCCGTGGATTTCACGCAAGGTGTCAAATGCGCTGCACGAAGGCGTGCAGGGAAACGACGTGTTCGATACGGCCTTGGTCTACACCTCACCTTGGCCCCTGCACACGGCCTATTTCGACGACCCAGACGTCCTAGCCTTGATCAGCCTTCACATTGAACGGCACATGGCCAAACCGCCGCGGGGCAGTAAGGCGCGGGCGGCCGCCAACCCGAAATTGACTGCCTGGCTCGACCAGAACGCTGTGGAAGTGGCGGCCCGCCTGGTGAACTTCCGCGCGCGGGTGCCGGACTGAGCCGCGACCTTGGCTGAGCCGATTCACCCGTCGCACCGGTTGGTTCCTGGCCGCGGCCCGAGCCCGCGCATCCCGCCCACCGGCTGAGCTGTGCCCGGACCTGCGGCTAAACGATCCAGCCGTCCCGCCGGCAACGACGGGAGTACAGGTCTTCAGGATGTCGCCCCCGCCGCTCCGTCCGTCGTCGGCTCGGGCGTTTCTGCCTCGGGCGAGGTGCGGGGCCCGGGCACCGTGAGCGCCGCCGTGAGGTCGAGCCGGTGGTTCATGTTCAGCTCGAACCGGCCGTAGGGGTTGATGTGCGTCCAGAACAGCGGGGACAGGGCCCGGCGGTCGGTGTCGGTGAGCCGCTTCTGCCACTTCTCCTCGCTCAGGATGTCCTGGAGCAGCAGGGTGTTGACGTGCACCAACGCCGACTGGAGCAGGTGCAGCGCCGGCATGGAGACCTCCTGGGGCTTCTTGTCGGAGCCGGTCAGGTCGCCGCCCTTGCCGTAGAACAGGTCGTGGTTGGCGGAGTTCCAGTTCTCCACGACCTGAAGCCCGTCGTTGATCTCGCGCCGCAGGTCGGCGTCGGCGAGGTAGTCGCCGATTCTGTGGAATCTGATTTGTCAAGTAGTTCAGCCTTTGCCCTGGTTGACAGCGACGATCGGCAGGAGCGTCGCGGTCACCGGGACTCCGATCTCGCCGGGTGTCGTCCCGGCTGGCGTGGGGACATCGACCAGCCGTTCCAGCAGCTGGCCGAGCGCAGCCTGCGAAACTGTGCAGACGTCGAGCAGTTCATGGCTTCGGGCAGCGCGGGCCCCTGCCGAGAATCTGGCAGGGGCCCGTGGTGTAGAGAGCCGAGGAGGGCCGGGACCTGTCCCTAGATGGGCAGCATCCTGGCCGACACGGCTTACCGTCTGCTGGTGGCTTGACGGCCCGGCGTCACTTCAGGTGCCGGGCGAGAAATCGGCCCGCTTCGTCGCCTGCGGACTGCGGGACGCCGGTGTGCCCGCCCATGTTGGCTTGCAGGGTCTTCTCCTTGGAGCCGAAGGCGTCGAACAGGTCCAGGGCCGCCTGCCGGTCGTTCCCTTCGTCGTCCCACTGCAGCAGGACGTGCAGCGGAATGGTGACCTGGCGGGCCTCCTCGAACATGGCCCGGGGGACGAAACTCCCGGCGAACAGAACGGCGGCCGAGATGCGCGGCTCGACCACCGCCAGCCGGGTCCCGATGGAGATCACTCCCCCCGAGTACCCGACCGGGCCGCCGATCTCGGGCAACGACAGGAGGGCGTCCAGGGCGGCCTGCCATTCTGGGACCGACTTGTCGACGAGCGGGAGGATGAGGGCGTCGATGATCTCGTCGCTGACCGGCTCGCCAGCCTCTATGGCCCGGCGCAGGTCGGCGCGGGCCCGCTCAGCGGCGGGCCAACGGGGCCGGTCGCCGCTTCCGGGGAGCTCGATGGTAGCCGTGGCGAAGCCGTCCGCCGCAGCGTGTCGGGCCCGGGCCACCAGCCGGGGGTACGTCTTGCGCAGCCCGAGGGGAGGGGGGCTGAGCAGGATCAGCGGCGCCGGTGCGGACGCGGGTGCGGGCGTCCACAGGATGCCGGGGATCTCGCCGAGGGTGAATTCGCGCTCGAGGACAGCGTCGTCGAGACGCTGTTCAGAAGTGAAGTGCATGGTCGTGCCTTTCGGGAGTGCCATTGAACGGCGCTCCCGGACGACCTATCGCCCGACCGTGACCCCGGAGGGGAGCACCCATGTCGATACGTTCACGGGTACCACCCCCTCGCTCTCTTGCACGGCCTCCGGAAACGTAGCAGTGGCTGCCGTGGTTCCGCCAACGGGTTTTTGCGGAGGCTCTGTGGCCGAACACCATGGCGTCGGATCTCGCCTGTCACTGGTCAGGAAGAGCACGTCCGCCACCGATTCGAGCACCGAAAAACCGGCATTGTGTGGAATCTGATTTGTCAAGTAGTTCGGCCTTTGCCCTGGTTGACGGCGACGATCGGCAGGAGCGTCGCGGTCGCCGGGACTCCGATCTCTCGGGGTGTCGTCCCGGCTGGCGTGGGGATGCCGACCAGCCGTTCCAGCAGCTGGCCGAGCGCGGCCTGACCGTCGTCGACGGCAGCGCGTTCTTCGTCGCTGAGCGGGACGCTCGCCAGCATGCGCTGAAGGTTGTCCTTGGCCTCCAGGAGCGGGGAGATCAGCAAGGAGAGCACCCATGGCTCCCTGGTCGATCACGAAACCGGTCGCGGACCTCGGCGGGTGCCGAGCGCCTCGGTGCCGAAGCCGCCGGGCGGCCGGTGGCCCGTGATGGAGGGTCTTCGAAGTTGAGCGGTGTGTGGCTTTGAGTGGGCTGATCGGCTGTCACGTTGTGTGAGATCCACCGGGGTGTTGGGTGGCCCCGACAGCAGGATGCCCGTGGGCGATCATTTCTGTTCTCTACGCAGAACGATCACCGGAAACCCCGGGCTTGGACAACGATACCGATGCGACGTTGCTGCTCGGCCTGGTGGACGGCCTGGCCGTCGCAACGGTGGAGCGGCTGGAGGACGGCACCCGCAGGGTGCATCTGGTCACCGCAGACCACGGCGCGCGGGCCTGTCCCGCGTGCGGGGTGTTCGCCACGAGGGTCAAGGGCCCGGCGGTCACCCGGCCGCGTGATCTGCCGGCTGGCGGTGGCCGCTTCCGTCACAGTCAGGCCCCGGCCGAGATGGCCGCCGAAGCGGCTGCGGGCGGATCCGCGGGTCAAGGTCGTGGTCTGCGACGTGCGCGGCCGGATCAAGGCCGGCGCGGCCGAGGCGGTGGGCAGCGGCCGGCTGCTCGACGCCGACGGCGCGGAGAAGGTCCGCCGGCTGCTCGGCCGCAAGTACCTGCTCGCCCGCCTGGGTGACCTGTACGCCAACGTGACCGGGCGGCGGCGCCGCCACCCGATCGTCGCCCTGGAGGTCACCTTCTGAGTCGACGCCCCAGGGCGTGGCAAGGCACCCATCCGCGACGGGTCATAGCAGGTGGGAGGCCTGTTAAGGCCGGCCGATCCCAATAGGTCTACAAGTGTATACTTGGAGATGTGGCCGGCCGCCGCTCGCACGAACAGGGCGCGAGGGCAGCCCGGCCGACGGAAAGGACTCAGCACCATGAACCTCGATCTCACCGGCAAGCGCGCACTCGTCACCGGCTCCAGCGCAGGGCTCGGCGAGGCGACCGCCAGGATGCTGGCAGCCGAGGGCGCCGCCGTGGTGATCCACGGACGCGACAAGGACCGCGTGGAGGCCGTCGCGGCGGCGATCCGCGCAGCCGGCGGGACGGCCGACACCGCGCTGGGCGACCTGGCCACCGACGAAGGCGCCGCCGACGCAGCCCGGGCCGCCACCGCCGGCGGACCCGTCGACATTCTCGTCAACAACGCCGGTTTCTACCGGCACCTGTCGTGGGCGGACGCCACTCCCCAGGAGTGGAACGACACCTACAACGTCAACGTCGTCTCGGGGGTGCGGATGATCCAGCACCTGGTCCCGGCCATGCGCGAACGCGGCTGGGGCCGCGTGATCACCATCGGCGGCGGACTCGCCTCCCAGCCGATGAACACCCACCCCCAGTACAACGCGACCCTCGCCGCCCGGCACAACCTGGCGGTCTCCCTGGCCCGCGACCTCAAGGGCACCGGCGTCACCTCCAACGTGGTCTCCCCCGGCGCGATCCTCGTCGACAGCGTCAAGACCCTCGTCACCCAGATCGGACCCGACCGCGGCTGGGGGCAGACCTGGGACGACATCCACCCCAACGCCATCGAGGCGCTCATCCCCAACGACCAGAACCGCTTCGGCGAACCCGACGAGATCGCCGCGGCCGTCGCCTACCTGTGCGGGCCGCACGCACAGTACGTCAGCGGAGCGACGATCCGGGTGGACGGCGGCCTGATCCGCTCGGCCTTCTGAGCCGGCGACATCCCGGCGGACCCGGCACGACGGCGCATCCGCCCGCTATGCCTCGCCGCCCCCGTCCTCGGCGCTCCGGGGCCCGGCGCCACGAGCCTCCGCCCCGTCCGTGACCGGCTGGAGCATCGCGGCCAGCAACTCCGCCAGCCGGTCGTCGTCGGCGTCCGCCAGCGCGCCGACGCCGACGACCGTGCGCAGCAGCCACGTCCCCGCGGCCAGTGCCAGACCCAACTGGGCGCGCAACTCGGCCTCCGGGCCGCCGACCAGTCCCGCCAGCCGGGCGCCGACGTGCGTCTCGATCCCCTGCCGGAGGATGGCGGCGGCCTCCGGGTCCGACGCGGAGCGGAGCATCAGCAGAAACGGGTCGAGGCGCTCGGCACCCGCACTCGTGCGCTCGGCGAGCGACCGGGCCATCGCCCCCGTCAGGCCACGGGATTCGGTGCCCACCACCGTCGGCGGCCCGAAGAGGCGATCCACCGCCTCGGTGAACAGGCCCTGCTTCGATCCGAAGTAGCGGTTGATCATCATCGCCGTGACGCCCGCGCGCTCGGCGATCTGCCGTACCCCGGCCCGGTCGTACCCGTGCTCGGTGAACTCCACCACCGCGGCCGCCAGGATCGCTTCGCGTGTCGCCGCCGCATCCCGCCGGCGAGGCGCCTGTCCACCAGTCATGGAACGAGCATACGACCCACCATCTACGACCGTAGACAACCGGCCGACCCAGCGGGCGGCCCAGCCGGCGGCCGCACCCACGGCGATGTGGATGCGGTCCGTCTCGCGCAGGTACCGGGACGGCCCGGAAGGCGCTGCCACCACGTTTATCGGTGGCAGCGCCTTCCGGTTCCCGTATGCGTGACGCCCGTTCCGCCACTTCTGGCCGGTCCGCTCGTCGATCCCGACGATCCGGCACGCTTCCCGGTTGCTCACGCCCTGCTGCATGAGCCGGGAGTATGCCTCCCGCTCCCGGGTGAGCTTCTTCCGCCCCTGAGGCTTCGTCCGGTCCTTACGGATCTCGAAGTCCATTGCATCCCCTGAACTGGGGTGTTGCAACGACTCCTAGAACCCAAGGCGCGTACCGGCCCCTTCGCCGTGAGTGCGTTACTGGGTCTTCGATTTTAGGCGGTGCGGAGGTGTCCGCGGGCTCGGCGGGTGGTGACGCAGCGTGTGCGTAGGCGTTGGTTGGTGGGGTTGCGGAAGCCGTGGGCTGCGCGGGCGACAAGCTTGATCACGCGGTTGATGCCCTCGCTTTCGGCGTTGCTGTGGCCGGTGTGGATGAACGCTTCGATCTCGGCCCACCAGCGGTCGATGGTGGTGGCGAGCTGGCGGACCTCGGGGATGTCGGAGTCGGCGCACCAGGTCAGGAACTTCCAGCGCAGGTGTCCGATGTAGCTCCGGTCGGCGCTGGTGCGGGCTGCGGCGAGCAGGTCCCGCAGCCGCTCTTTGGCGATCCAGGCGGTCAGCAGCGTCCGTGGCGGGCCGGTCGATTTCGAGGCCGTTGGTGAGACTGCGCAGGTGGCGCAGATCGACGGCGCGGGCGGCCATGATCCACTCGGTGAGTTTCACGTCGTTACCCTCGGCCGGTTTCAGCAGTGCGGCGAAGCCGCGTAGGAGATTGGCGAGTGCGGTCATCTCCGGGCAGGCCGTGGCAATCCTCTCCAACAGGCCGTTTCCTCCAGGCGCAGGTTTCGGGTCGGTGAGCAGGAGGCGGCTGGCGTGGCGCGGAGTGGTGACGGGGCGGTCGCCTTCATGCGGCCCTGGTTGTGGTAGCGGTGCAGCAGGTTGAGGCCGCCGGTGTAGCCATGTTCCTTGATCTCGCGGAACAGGTGCAGGACGGGCGCGGCGGGGTCGGCCTGGCGTCGTTCGCGGAAGTGGCCGCGGTAGGGGTCGACGAGGGTGGGCCGGTAGGCGGGGGCGATACGCAGGGTCTGGGGACAGACCAGCCGCCGTACGCGCAGGCGGATGACGACCTCGCGGCCGTCGACCAGCACGTCCGTCACCGACCGGGCGGCCCCGCTGGTACCTCATCTCGGCGCTCGTAGCGCAACTCCCGCTGGCCAGTTCGCGGCCCGCCTCCAGCGGGAGGGACTGGTCTGCATGTGGGCCTCGAAGGCAACGCGTTTGCACAGGTCCTCTCCCGCTGGCGCGGTGACCGGCGGGAGTCTCCCGCCACCTGGGAGTGCGCACGGATGAGGTCTGGACGATCCTCGCAGGCCAGACGGTGTTCACGGCGTCCGGGAGGCCGGTCAGGCCGTCGCAGACTAGCATCAGGACATCGGCCGCGCCGCGGTTCTTGATCTCGGTCAGGACCTGGAGCCAGTGCTTCGCGCCCTCCCCGCCATCGCCGATCCACAGGCCCAGGATGTCCCGGTGTCCCTCGGCGGTGACCGCCACCGCCAGGTAGACAGGCCGGTTGGCGACCTGCCCGTCCCTGACCTTCACGTTCACGCAGTCGATGAAGACGACCGGGTAGACGCTCGCCAGGGGACGGTTCTGCCATTCGCTCATGCCGGCCATCACGCTGTCGGTGATCGTGGAGATCGTGGACTTGGAGATCTCCGCGCCGTACACCTCGGCGGATGCGCGGAGATCTCCCCGTGCGTCAGCCCCTTCGCCGACAGCGACAGGACCATCTCGTCCACCCCGCCCAGACGCCGCTGCCGCTTCTTGACCAGCTGCGGCTCGAACGACCCGGCCCGGTCCCGCGGCACCGCGATCTCGACCGGCCCCGACACGGTGATCACCGTCTTGGAGCGGTGTCCGTTGCGGTAGTTCTCCCAGCCACCCTCGGCCCGCTCACCGGGCTCGTGGCCCAGATGATCGGTGCGTTCGCCTTCCAGCGCGGACTCCAGCACCCGCTTCGTGAGCTGCTGCAGCAGGCCGCTCTCCCCGGTGAGCTTCACCCCACCGGCCTGGGCCCGGGCCACCAGCTCGGCGACCAGCCCGTCATCCACGGCGCCCGCCCCACTCACAGCGGCCTTCCCGGCCCGGTGTCACTCGTCACGTCAGTCATCAACTGTCGCTTCTAGCTCGGGAGTTACACCACTCACCGTACAAACCCCCGTCCTGGGCACTGGCCGTTCACCTAACGGCCTGACGTGGAGCCAATGGAGCGCCGAGATCGCCGGCATGGCAATTCTCTGCCTGACCCACCCCCGACCCTCGCGACACTGAGCAACCGGAACTGTCGGCCCGCGCTACGACACTTCATCACCAGCCCACGCAACATCGGCGACATCGTCTGTGGACGGTCTGTGTCAGCCGCGGCGGTGTCAGGCCCGTCCTTGGCGTCGACGGGATATTGGCACATGGAAGCGAGCCAGACGCGGTTGTCGCCGACGTTCCGCGAAGGGTGATCGGCAATCCCGCGCCGAAACCGATCCCGAAGACGGAAGCGCCGGCGAAGAATCCGGTGGCCGAAGACGCTTCGACAGCCACCAGGGTGCCCAGCGAGCCGAGTACGAGTAGCGCGATTCCCAGGTACATCATCGTCTTGGCCGTCATACGCGCGAATACGATGATGGTGGTTGAGGAAACGACGGTGAGCACGAACAGTCCGAGAGCGCCGAGCACCACGGAGTTCGAACCGGACAACTGCCGGGCCAGGCCCGGTGCGAGTGAGCCGTAGAAACCGCCGAGTGACCATACGGCGAACAGCACCGGTGCCACGGCGAGGAAAGCGCGGCGCAAGTGGCGGGGCATCACGAGTTCGAGTACGAGTGCGGCACACAGTCCGGGCCTGCGCCCGGTACCTCGCGGCAGCAGCGCCACGCCGAGAGCCTGCACGGCGAAGATCCCGATGAACACGGCATAGACGAGCCGAGTTGGCGCCGGCAGGTACTGCACGATCAGCCCGGAGAACAGGGCGCCGGTCCCGGAACCCAGTCCGGGAGCGACGGCATTGGCGCGGGTGCCGCTTTCGCGGTCGATGTCCAGCATCATCGCGCCGAGCGTGCCCAAGGCGCTTCCGGTTGCGATCCCTTGCAGGATCCGCCCAGTGAACAGGGCCACAGTGCAATCGGCTTCGCCGAAAACGATCATGGCGGCGATCTGCAAGGCCAGCGCGCCCAGCAGCACCGGTTTACGGCCCAGGTGATTGGATGCCCTGCCGAGCACGAGCAGCGCGGCCAGAACGGTGATGGCATACACACCGAAGACGGTGGTGGTCGTTATCGGTGAGAAATGCCAAAGATCGGCGTATGCGGCGTAGAGCGGCGTCGGAGCGCTGGACGAAGCCAGGAAGGAGACGATGATCGAGGCCGGCAACAGGAGGTCGCGAAGGCCCGGACGCCGGAAGATCTTCATGAGGAATTCCAGGTAGGTGATCAGCCGCTCCTGGACTCGAGATCCGGGCTTGGACCCGGCCCAGGAGCGGCGGTCTGTCAGGACGGGTCGGGGTAGGCGGCCGTAGCGCGGATTTCAACGAGTAGTCCGGGGCTGGCCAGCCCGCTGACACCGATCAGTGACCAGGCCGGATAGGGAGGATTGATCAGACGCGCCTTGGCCGCGGAAAAGCCGGGCAGGTGCTGGTGGATGTCGACGTGGTAACTGGTCACATCGACGAGCGCGGACAGATCGAGGCCTTCCAGCCGGAGGATCTCCTCGATCTTCCGGATGGCGATCTCGGTCTGCTCCTCGATGTCGTCGGGGATGGTGCCATCGGCCCGACGGCCGATCGTGCCGGCGATGAACAGGTGCCCGTGCGAGCGAACGGCGGCGGAGTAGCCGAAGTTCGCGAATGCGCTGACGGTCTTCCCGAAGACTTCGGAGTCCTCGGGGACCTCGACGGTGTGGATGCTCATTACGGTGTTTCGCTTTCGTTGTTACTGAATCGTGGGTTTCAGTTGCCCCAGCGGGACGAGCGGAAGGACTGCTCCATCCTGGTCCGGCCGAACTCCTCGCGTTCACGGAGAAGTTCGCCGGGGATCGAATAACGGGGCGCGTTCTTCGGGTCTTTCGCGGCTTGCGCGACGATCGCGTCGACGAGCGAACCGACCATGTTCAGTCGCGGGTACACCGCGTGCACGGCATCGGCCTGCTCGTCGCTGAGCGCTTCGACGTACTCGTTTCCCATCGGGCCGCCGAAATCGAGCGCGACGCCTTCGCGGACGAGCATGCACAGGGTGCCGCAGCGTTCCGCGATGCCCGGGGAGGTGTGCAGGGCGATGGCCTGCCAGACCTGGTCGGCGTCGGACGCGGGCACTCCGCGGTCGATGAGGAACGCGGCGGCCCGGTCGGCGCCTTCGACCTCGAACCGCTGGCGGTGCGGGCCGTCCGACGCCACGCCGAGGTCGTGCATCGCGCACGCGGCGAACAGCAGGTCGTCGTGGTAGTCCTGGCCGACGGCCAGGCCGAGGCGGCTGGCCACCAGCCGGGCGAACAGGTAACTGCGGATGCTGTGGTTGAACACGGACGGCGTTTCCACCGGCCGGATGAGATCGACGACGGCGTCGGCAAGCGGTGTGCCGGGCAGCGTGCTCAGGTCGGCGGTCGCCTGGCGGGTAGGTCCGGTCATGTCTTCAGCCTGGCCGAGACCGCCTGACCAGGCGAGAGGCAAAATTTCCTCACTTCGATAGAATCTTGCCATGACAGTGCACCGAGTCGCGGTCCTGGCGCTGGACGGGGTCACCCCGCTCGACCTGGCGATCCCGGCGCAGATCTTCACCACCCGGCCGGAAACCTCCTACAAGATGACCCTGTGCGCGCTGGACGCGAAGGTGGCCACCACCGCGGGATTCGCCCTGGTCGCCGGTGGGGACCTGGAGCAGGTTCGCGGCGCCGACACCGTGATCGTGCCGGGGTACGAACCGCTCCTTCCGCTGCCGGAGGCCGTGCTCGGCGTGCTGGCCGAGGCCCGTGACCGAGGCAAACGTGTGGTGTCGATCTGCACGGGCGCCTTCGCACTGGCCGCGGCGGGCGTGCTGGACGGGCTGCACGCCACGACCCACTGGAAGCACATCGACGAGCTCGAGCGGGGCTTCCCGGCCGTCACGGTCGACCGCGACGTCCTCTACGTCGACGAGGGCGACGTCCTCACCTCGGCCGGGGTCTGCTGCGGCATCGACCTGTGCCTGCACCTCGTACGCCGCGACCTGGGGGCGGTGGTGGCCAACCAGATCGCTCGCGGTCTGGTGGCCGCCCCGCATCGAGAAGGAGGGCAAGCCCAGTACGTACCGGCTCCGGTCGCGGTGGCCGGCGAAGCATCGCTGTCCGGTACCCGGGGATGGGCCCTGGACCGGCTCGGCGAGCCACTCACGCTGCGTGTGCTCGCCCGGCACGCGGGTCTCTCGCAGCGCACCTTCATGCGCCGGTTCACCGAGGAGACGGGCACGACCCCGCTGCAGTGGTTGCTCAACGCCCGCCTCAGCAGCGCGCGGGAACTGCTGGAAACCACGGACCACTCGATGGACCGGGTGGCGCGGGACTGCGGGCTGGGCACGGCAGCCAACCTGCGGCTGCACTTCCGGCGCGCACTGGACACCACCCCCACCGCCTACCGCCGCACCTTCAAGAACTGACCGGCACGACAGAGACCAGAAGTGACGGTGACCGGCGCGGCGCTCAACCCCGCAATCAAGCCCGAAGTCGCAATCCCACGGGGTTCGGGCAACCCCGTCGATCGACTCGGCCCACTGCCCCCAGAGGGCGACCAGGTCTAGGTAGCCTCGGCCCGTCGGCAGCAGCGACCGCGCCGAGCGGTTCGGGGGATGAGGTCGTCCACCGGGTCAGCCCAGTCCGGTTGCTGGGTGACTCCCCGGTCTCACTATGGTGCGTCCGGGGCATAGTCCAGGACGCTGACCAGCGCCACCGGCCGCTTGAAGGAGCGTCGCGGACCGAGTCTTGTGTCAACCATTCGATACAACCGGGGCCGTGGCGCTGTCGATCTCCGCGAGTGGGCCAGGACCTGCCCGATTGGCGGGGAGTGACACCGGGCAGGTCCTGGCGGTTTGAGGGGAAGCTGCTGTTCTCTGTCGGGCCTATGCCGCGAGCCAGGCCGCCTGGTGGGGGGCGAGCAGGCCGCTTGTGACGGGGCCACTGGCCAGCAGGATCGAGGTGTGGTCGGGCAGCCGATAGGGCTCGGTGGAGAGGTTGACCACGCAGACGAATCCGGGGTCGCGCCGGAAGGAGAGGACTCCGGAGGGGGCGTCGAGCCAGGTCATGGTGCCGTCGCCGAGGGCGGGGTTCTCGCGGCGTATGCGGAGCGCGGTGCGGTACAGCTCCAGCATCGAACTCTCATCGCCGGTCTGCGCCTCCACGCTGCGTTCGCCCCAGTTCGCGGGCTGCGGCAGCCAGGGTTCGGCGGGAGCGTTCTCGGGGCTGAATCCGAAGGGGGCGCTCTGTCCGGACCAGGGGAGGGGGACGCGGCAGCCGTCGCGGCCGTGGTCGGTGTGTCCGGAGCGTTCCCAGATGGGGTCCTGGAGGACGGATTCGGGCAGGTCCTCGACCTCGGGGAGGCCGAGTTCGTCGCCTTGGTAGAGGTAGGCACCGCCGGGGAGGGCGAGCATGAGCAGCGCGGCGGCGCGGGCGCGGCGGGTGCCAAGTTCCAGGTCGACGTTGCCTTCGGGCTGGTAGCGCTCGTTGGGTACCCACCGTGCGACGGTCTTGCGGGCGTAGCGGCTGGTGTGGCGCATGACGTCGTGGTTGGACAGGACCCAGGTGGCCGGTGCGCCCACCGCGTGGAGCATGGCCAGTGAATCGTCAATGACCGCCCGCAGGTCCTTGGCGTCCCAGCTGGCCATGAGAAAGTCGAAGTTGAACGCGGTGTGCAGACCGCCGGGGCGGACGTAGGCGGCCAGCCGTTCGGGGGTGTCGGCCCAGGCTTCGGCGACGAAGCAGCGGTCGCCTTCGAACTCGTCGGCGACCTTGCGCCAAGTGCGGTAAATGGCGTGGACCTCGTCGCGGTCCCAGTGCGGGTGCTGGATGTGGTGGCGAGGTCCGTCCGCCGAGTCGAGGAGGGGCGGCAGGTCGGGCAGTTCGGGGTCCTTGACGAGTCCGTGGGCGACGTCGATGCGGAAGCCGTCGACGCCCCGGCTGAACCAGAACCGCAGGATGGACTCGAAATCGGCGTGGACGTCGGGGTGCTGCCAGTTGAGGTCGGGCTGTTCGGGGGCGTACAGGTGGAGATACCACTCGCCGTCGGGCAGCCGGGTCCAGGCGGGGCCGCCGAAGCAGGAGACCCAGTCGTTGGGTGGCTCGGCACCGTCGGGCCCGCGGCCGGGGCGGAAGATGTAGCGCTCGCGCTCCGGGCTGCCGGGGCCGGCCGCGAGGGCGGCCTGGAACCAGGTGTGCTGGTCGGAGGTGTGGTTGGGCACGATGTCGGGGATGATGCGGATCCCGTGCCGGTGTGCTTCGGCGATGAGCTGCTCGGCGTCGGCGACCGTGCCGAACAGCGGGTCGATCTCGCGGAAGTCGGCGACGTCGTAGCCGCCGTCGGCCATCGGGGACTTGTACCAGGGGTTGATCCAGAGGGCGTCCACCCCCAGCTGCTCAAGGTAGGGCAGGCGGGAGCGCAGACCGGCGATGTCGCCGACCCCGTCGCCGTTCCCGTCGGCGAAGCTGCGGATGTAGACCTGGTAGATGACGGCGCTGCGCCACCAGGGCGTGGTGGAGTGCATGGTGGTGGGAAGGGTCCTTTGAGAGGGGGCGTGGGTGAGCCGGAGGCTACTTGGCCGCGCCCGCGGTGAGTCCGGCGACGATGCGGCGCTGGAAGATGAGCACCATGATCACCAGAGGGACGGTGACTAGGATGCCCGCTGCCATCTGGCTGCCGAAGGGGATGTCGAACTGGGTGGCGCCGGTGAACTTGGAGATGGCGACCGGCGCGGTCTGCATCTGCTGCTTGTTCGTCATCGACAGGGCGATGAGGAACTCGTTCCACGCGGCGATGAAGCTGATGATGGCCGTGGTGAAGATGCCGGGTGCGGCGAGCGGGATGATGACCTTGCGGAACGCCTGGCCCCGGGTGCAGCCGTCGATCATTGCGGCTTCCTCCAGTTCGTCCGGCATCTGGCGGAAGAACGTGGTCAGGTTCCATACCGCCAGTGGCAGCACGAAGGACATGCTCGGCACGATCATCGCCTGGTAGGTGTTGATCCAGCCGATGTCCGCGAACAGCTTCAGCAGCGGGACCACGATCGACACCACCGGGAACATCGAGGTGGCGATGATCAGGGTGAGGATCAGTCGCTTGAACCGGAACTCCAGCCGTGCCATCGCGTACGCGGTGAACGTGGCCAGCAGCAGCGCCAGCGCGGTGGTGATGCCGGAGACGATCAGGCTGTTGAGCAGGGCGCGGCCGAATCCCTGGGAGGGGCTGAAGACCGCTCGGTAGTTCTCGAACGACACCGAAGAGGGGATCAGTGAGGTGTCGAAGATGTCGGAGGTGCGGCGCAGGCTGGAGACGAGCATCCAGTAGAAGGGGGCCAGACAGTAGGCCACCACCGCGGCGACTCCCAGGTAGAGCAGCCAGGCTCGCCATTTCGCCGTGGTCGTCATGCCGGCACCTCCGCACCGCTTCGCACCGAGGTACGTCGTAGCTTGCGCTTGGGCTTGCGCGGGCCGCCGACGTCACCGACGACGTCCGCGCCCAGCAGACGAACGAAGCCCAGCGCGATGAGGAAGACATATAGGAAGAGGAGCACCGCGTAGGCGGCGGCGGGTCCGAAGCGGACGTTGGACGCCTCGTTCTGGGCGAGCATGGACAGGGTTTCCACCGAGTTCTTCTGGGCGCCGATGAGGATGTAGGGCAGGTCGAACATCCGCAGCGCGTCCAGGCAGCGGAAGAGCACCGCCACCAGCAACGCGGGCTTCACCAGCGGCAGGGTGATCCGCCGGAACTGGGCGAGCGGGCCGGCCCCGTCGATCCGGGCCGCCTCGTACACCTCCTTCGGGATGACCTGCAGGCCGGCCAGGACCAGCAGCCCGATGAAGGGGGAGGTCTTCCACACCTCGGCGATGATGACGGCGACCTTGGCGTGGAAGCCCTCGGTGGTCCACAGGACCTGGTGGCCGAGGAGGGCGTTGGCGATGCCGTCGCTGTTGAAGATCCACCGCCACAGCAGGCCGGAGATGGCCGTGGGCACGGCCCAGGGGATGAGGATGCTGGCCCGGATCAGGGCCCGGCCGCTGAACGCCTTGTGCATGATCAGCGCCATGGCCACGCCGATCAGGGTCTCCAGTCCGACCGTGACGACGGTGAAGAAGGTGGTGTTCCAGAAGGCGTTCCAGAACCG
Source organism: Streptomyces sp. 5-10 (assembly GCF_014712245.1). Classification (NCBI taxonomy): domain Bacteria; kingdom Bacillati; phylum Actinomycetota; class Actinomycetes; order Kitasatosporales; family Streptomycetaceae; genus Streptomyces; species Streptomyces sp. 5-10. The sequence continues at coordinate 24,210 of NZ_JACVYG010000017.1, read as the reverse complement.
GTCTCCGGCGGCGCTGAAGATGTCGGCGTAGTTCTGCAGCCCCACGAACGGTTCGGTGTCGCTGATGAAGCCGGTCTTCGGGTCCAGGCCCTTGGCGCCCAGCAGCGACTCCCGGAACGCCATGATCGTCGGGTAGAGCACGACGACGGTCAGCACCAGGAGGGTCGGCGACACCAGCAGTGCCGCCGTCCGCCCCGAAGCCGCGCTCGCCCAGGCCCGCTTGCTTCCCTTCACCGGCACGGTGGGCGTTCCTGGACGGCCGTCTGCCGTACTGACGGGGCTGGCCGCGGCGGTGCCGGGTGGGATCTCGGTGTCGACCACGGCTTTCCTCCTCACTGTGCCGCGGACTTCCGCAGCTCGGCCTGCAGGTCCTTCAGCGCCCGCGCGCTGCTCTTGTCACCGTTCAGGGCCGCGTACGCCTCCTGCTGGATCGCCGAGGACGCGTCGCCGTACTGGACCACCCGGGGGCGTGGCACGGCGTTGAGGATCGACTTCTTCAGCACCGGCAGGTACGGGTACTGCTTGACCAGCGCCTGGTCGTCGTACAGGGCCTGGTACGGCGGGGCGAGCGAGGCCTCCTTGAGGAACGTGCTCGCGCTGTTCTGGCTGGTGAAGAACTTCATGAAGTCCAGCGCTGTGGCCTTGTTCTTGGCGAAGGAGGACAGGGCCACGTTGTGGCCGCCCAGGCTGGAGGAGCCGGGCCCGTTCAGGCCGGGCAGCGGCGTGACCGCGAACTTGCCCGCGACCTTGCTCTTCTCGGCCTGCGAGTACATGTACGGCCAGTTGCGCAGGAAGATCAGCTTGCCGGACTGGAACGCCTGGCGGCCTTCCTCCTCCTGGTAGGTGATGGCCTCCTTCGGGATCGTGCCGTCCTTGAAGGAGTCGACGAGGAAGTCCAGGCCCTTCTTCGCCTCAGGCGTGTCGACGTCGGGCTTGCCCTTGGCGTCGGTGACGGCGCCGTCGGCGGAGTTCACGGCCTCGGCGAAGTTGACCGTCAGGCCCTCGTACTTCTGGAACTGGCCGGCGTAGCAGGACATGCCCTTGGCCTCGGGCAGCTTCTTGACCTTGGCGCAGTCGGCCTTCATTTTCGCCCATGTCGTGGGCGTGGCGCTGATCCCGGCCTTCTTCAGGAGGTCGGTGCGGTAGTACAGCAGGCCGCCGTCGGAGGCCGCCGGGACCGCGTACGGGTTGCCGCGGTACTTGGCCGTCTCCACTGTCGGCTTGAGCATCTTGTCCAGCGGGAACTGGTCGGTGGGCAGCTGGTCGATCCACCGGTGGGCGGCGAACTCCGAGGTCCACACCACGTCCAGGGAGAGCACGGTGTAGGCGTCGGACTTTGTCTCGGCGTTCTGGATCATCTGCTGGCGCTGCTGGTTCACATCCGCCGGCAGCTGGACGAAGGTGACCTTCTCCTTCGGGTGCGCCTTGTTCCAGCGATCGATGACCTTCTGGACGACGCCGGAGCTGTCCTTGGCGGCCGCGTACGTGATCGGGCCACGACCGGTGAACGACGGGATCTTGGACTGCCCCGAGGAACCGCCGCTGTCGGAGGAGCCGCAGGCGGTGAGGACGAGCCCAGCGGTGACGAGCACGGCCGAGCACTGAAGGACTCTGGTGGTTCTGGCGTTCAACACTGTCTCTCCTGGACGTGCGGAACCGAAGTCTCGGCGGGGCGCCCTGTAGGGAGTAGCTACCGAGATGACTCTGGGATGGCTCTGTTGCGAGACTGTGCTGTCACGGCGGTCTTGTCGATCAAAAGCGCAGGTCAAAGCCCAGAAGGATGACTTCACGGCGACGGCTCCGCCTTCGCTGAGACAACGCTTGCACGCTAGGAGTGCACTCACCGGAAGTCAATGCGTAACGTCGCGGTAGCACGAACGATCCAGGCAATCGATACCGCACCGATGCTGGGCGTAACCGGCATTCCATCCCCCGAAGGTCACCGTGACAGCGCTGTCACAGAGTCTCCCGTCAGAGCCATGAACTGTGCTAACTTCCGCTCATGGCACCAGCTCAGCGGCACCCCACGTTGGCCGACGTCGCCAAACGGGCGGGGGTTTCCCCGTCCACCGTCTCGCGCACGATGCGCGGCCTGGCATCGGTCTCACCCGAGGTCCGTGCCCGCGTCGAGAAGGCCGCCCGCGAGCTGAACTTCGCGATCTCGCGGCAGGCGTCGAGCCTGGTCACCGGCCGGACCGGCGTCATGGCGGTGCTCGTGCCCACGCTCGACTCGTGGTTCATGGGGGCGGCGCTGTCCAGCCTGGGGCCGCTGCTGCGCGAGGCCGGCATGGAACTGACCGTGTACGTGGTCCCTGATCTGGACGAGCGGGCCGCGTTTTTCGAGCGTCTGCCAGCCCGGCGCAACGCCGACGCGCTCCTGGTGTTCTGCTTCGACCTCAACGAGGAAGAGACCGCTCGGCTGGACAGCCTCGGCATGCCGGTCATCTACATCAGCCAGCACGTCGAGGGCCGCCCCAGCGTTTACGTCGACGACGTCGCCGGCGCATCCAAGGCCACCCGCCACCTGATCAACCTCGGACACCGCCGGATCGCCTTCGCGCACACCAGCAATGCCCGCGGCTTCAGTTTCAGCTCACGCGAGCGCCTCCTCGGTTACCAGCAGGCACTCACCGAGGCGGGCATCCCCCTGGACGACGACCTGGTGGTCACCACCCCACCCCGCGACAAGCGCGGCACCACCCAGGCCGTCGGGAAACTGTTGAGCCTGCGCGAACCCCCTACGGCGATTTTCGCCGAGCAGGACGAACTGGCGGCCTCCGTCATCCTGAGTCTGCGCATGGCACAGATCGACGTACCCGAACGGATCTCCGTCCTCGGCTTCGACGACCAGCTGATGGCCGAATGGCTCGACCTGTCGACCGTGGCCCAGTCCCCCTCGGACATGGGCCGAGCTGCCGGCGAACTGGCCCTGAAACTGATCAACGACTCCGAGGCAGACCGCGAACAGCACGTCGTCCTCCCCACGCACCTGATCCCGCGGGGAACCACTGCCCCGCCACCCAGCCCTCAGGGCGAGCGAGAGACCGACGGACAGCCGAATGGAACTCTTCGCCACGTCGTTCGATGAGCGACGTGGCGCCAGGCTCGCTGCGCTGTCGACGGTGGGCCCGCGATCAGACGTCGAGGTGGGCGATGAGCTGACCTCGGTAATCCTGCAGGGCGGCATGAACAAGCTGGTGAGTCGGGCTGCGGCGGACGCGCTGTTGGTCGGGGTTCTCAAGCCATACGGATTCGCAGACGGCGGCATCCCACAACTGTTTGCAGGGAGTGCCTCGTGTGGAGCGCACAGTCGGGACTTGAAGGAGTGCGGAGCCTCAGCCAGCGCAGCGAGACGAACGTCCCGCCACAACGGCCAGTCGTCAGTCGAGGGGACCCGCAGGCACACCACGCGAACGAGTCTGCCGGGCTGTGTGTGAGCGGTCCAATGTCGCGCTGAGGAAGTGACACGCTCCTGAGACAACAGCTCAGCGACACGGACGGAGACAAGGAGAAGAACCGCAGGTCACAGAACCGTCGCCTGACAGCGAAGTTGAGAACCTACGAAGCCCACCGCGCCGGCCACCCGGCGGGGTCACCCCAGCCTAAACACGCGAGCGGCAGAGTGCCCAGCTCAGGCCGCTGTCCGCCTGATGCAGACTCTGGGTGCGCAGAGGCTGCCGACGGGCGATGCCGGGTCTGCCGACTTCAGGACGGCGGGAGATGGCGGGCATCGCAGGCGGTGCATGGTTCGCTACCCGGTTGAGCTCGCGCAGCGCCTGGTCGAGCGTGAGGTCTGCATCGCCGGCCGGTATCCAGCACGATTCGTGGTGGATGACCCGGCGCCTGGGGCCGCCGGCAGGCGCGGGCAGGTGCTGCACGCTCCACCGGCCTGCCGGGGCGGTGGGGGAGGAGTGGGGCGGTCGGGCTGGCCGGCGTTTCCGCCGGGTCGGTACGGCGGAGTAGTCGCTGCCCTCGATGGCGCTGATCAGGCGGGCGGGGACGCGCATCACGATCGAGTCGGGCTCGACCGTGATGCGGTTCGGCAGCTACTGGTGAAGAGGCAGTACTTCGACGTTGCGCAATTCCCTGCGTGCCGGAAGGCCGACACCCCGTGGACGGGATGCCGTAGGGCGCTCCGTGGCCTCGGTGCAGCAGCGCTTTGGTCTTCAGCGAGAACCGTGCTCATGTACGGGGGTCAGCGTGTTGGGGAGAGCAGACGGCGAAGAGCTGTCGGTGTGTGACCGAGGTGTTGGCGCATCGTGCGGGTGAGGTGGGCCTGGTCGGCATAGCCGAGGTCGGCGGCGAGGGTGCTGAGGCTGTGCTCGCCTGCCTCCAGGCGGTCGAGGGCCTTGCCGATCCGGACGCGCTGGCGGTACTGGGTGACTGTCACGCCGAGTTCGCGTGGGAAGGCCCGGCTGAGGCTGTAGGGGGAGACGCCGAGGAGCTTGGCGAGCGAGAACAGCGTGTCCGACGCAGGGTGGGCTTCGATGATCGCCTCGCGGGCGGCCGCGATGAGGGGCCGGTCGCGCCCCGAGGAGGTGGGAGCGAGCGGGGTCGGTCCGGTCACGGTGCGGCCGATGGCGGTCGACAGGAGGGTCAGCAGCTCTTCGGTGAGCGCATAGTCGACGTCTTCGGAGCAGGCGGCGGTGAGCAGGCGGCGGTGGGCGAGGTCGAGGTGTGGGTCGACGTAGAAGGTCTGGACGGCCGGTGCCTCGGTGTCTCCGGCGAGGGAGCGCCACAGCTTCGGTGTCACGCTGATCGACGTGCACACGTCGCCGCCGGTGGGATGGGCGAAGCTCTCTTCCTCGCCCGGTGCGCCCACGTAGGCCAGGGTCGCATCGATGTCGGCTGGGGTGCCTGCGGCTTTTCTGCGGAACCGGCCGCGGCGCACGAGCACCACGCGGTAGTCGGCGCGCACCTCCGGCGCCGACCAGCGGTCGTGGTCGGAACGGCAGGTCACCGCGCTGATGTTGAAGTCGGGGCGGCTGGCAACAGAAATGGCTCTGAGCACCCGTCGCACGCTACGTGGGGGGTCTGACAACCGCGCCCCCGCTGCAAGGATCTTCAAGACCGGATCCCGCCGCCGGGAGGACGCTTGCAGCATGCGAGGGCTTCCGGGCTCCTCGTACGCCGTTGCGTTCATTCCCCCTACTCGATTCCCAGGAGTCATTGGCATGTCTGCTCTAAAGCAGCTCGGCACGGTCGTCTTCGACTGCGCCGACCCGGCCGCGCTCGCCGCGTTTTACCAGAAGGCCACCGGGTGGGAGATCACTCACAGCGACCAGGATTTTGCCTCCCTGGGCGGCGGCACCCCCGTCCAGCTCGCCTTTGTCCGCGTGGACGGCTACGAGGCGCCGAGCTGGCCCGAGGACCTGAAGTACATGCACCTCGACTTCACGGTCGCCGACTTGGACGCCGCGGCCGGGGCACTGCTCGACCTAGGTGCGTCCCGGCCCGATTTCCAGCCGGGCGAGGGTCAGTGGATCGTCCTCACCGACCCCGAGGGCCACCCGTTCTGCCTCACCGCCGCTCCGACCGGCGACTGACCTCTCCACTCGAGAAGGAGACAGACTCATGGCATCCATTCACCGCGAAGTGCTGATCGAAGACACTCCGGATAACGTGTGGGCGGCGGTCCGCGACTTCGGAGAGGTTCACCACCGCCTCGCACCGGGGTACGTCACCGATACCCGCGTCGACGGCGACGTCAGGACCGTCACCTTCGCCAACGGCGCCGTGGTGCGCGAACTCATCGTCGACATCGACGATGAGACAAGACGAATCGCTTACGCGGTGGTCGGTGGCTCTCTGGAGCCCACGCATCACCACGCTTCCATGCAGGTGGTTGCCGAGGAGGAGAACCGCAGCCGCTTCGTCTGGATCACCGACGTGACGCCGGATAGCCTCGGTGCGCCCATCGCCGAGATGGTCGATCAAGGACTCCGAGTCATCAAGCACACCCTGGACCGCGAGGCCACCCCGATCGGCTGACCGGTGACACCAGCGAGGATAAGTGTGCAGCCCGGACGGCGCGTCAAGGGCTACTGCGGCGATCTGCAGAGACAACGGCGTGCTGCGGGTTGCCCCCGACGCCGAGGGCCGCGAGGGAGCCGGCCCAGCTGTCCTGGGCCAGAGCCGCCCACTGAGTGGCGGTGTTCCTGTGGATTCCGAACAGGTCGCACATGATGATCGGCGGAAGCTCACCGGCCATGCCGAACAGGGCTGTGTTGCGGGCTGCGAGGGTGCGCAGACCGTGCTTGGCGAGCTGTGCCGACAGGCCACCAGGGTTTCGCGGGCGGACGGCTCGGGAGGAGTAGCTCCTGATGCTCGCTGTCCGGCAGGGATCCCACCGCCGAGTGCCTCCGGCCCTCAGCGATCTGTCGTTCGATGAGACGAGCCAGCGTCGCTCGCCGCGAGCGTGGCCAAAAGGCGGGCGCTCGGGCTTCGGCGGAGCCATGCCAGGACGGATCTGGGCCGCGGCGCTGAGGAGAGAGCTTGGGCAAGCGGAGCGAGCACCGTGGCGACCTGCCCGTTTTCATCGGCGATGAGCTCGTGGACTCGGTCGACGGCAACACAGCGTGTGCAGCATCCGTCCGTGCTGATGTCCGCCGACGAACCGCATCGGCGGCAGGTGAAGTCGATGTCGGTGCCGCAGCAGAGTCCGCAAGTTCCAAGGCCATCGTCGCTGCGACCGACCAGTATGCGGGTGACACCGCAGAGGGCACAGGGCTCCGGGTTGCGTCGACGCCTGTTGGAGCAAGGCGAGCAGAGGGGGCCGACCGGCCATGTGGTGACGGTGGCCTTCTTGTTGCGGCCACAGTCGACGCATCGGTGCGTAGGCCGGGGGCGGCATGGGTCGCAGAGGAAGACTCCGCTGGCTCTGCTGCTGCGCGCGCCGTCGCGGAAGCGCCCGCAGATGGTGCACACCCCCTTCGAAGGTGTAGCAGCGGTGGCAGACGCCTGGTTCGCCGTTCTTCCCCCGCTTGGCGAGCTGCGCCAGCTGGCCGCATTTGCCGCAGAGCTTGGCAGGAGCGGTGTAGCAGCGAGAGCAGAGTGGCCCGTCGCGGGAGTTGGCCTGGACTGGGCGTACGGCGCCGCAGCGGACGCACTCACGGTCGGGGTAACCGGCGCAACGGCGGCAGAGAGCGACCAATGAGTTCTTCCGGCGTCGAAGCCGGTAGGCGCCGTGTCGGCCGCAGTCGGCGCAGGGGCCGGTGAAGCGGCGCTCGTTCTGGTAGCGGCAGACCGCCCCTTCGTCTTCCGAGCGGGTGACGATGTGGCTGTTCTCCCCGCACCGGGAGCACGGACGGAGCTCAGTGCGGGCGACGCACCAGCCGCAGGCACGGCCTCGGGGGGTGGGGCGTGAGACTTTCCGCAGGGTGCGGCCGCAGAGCGGGCAGTCGAGCTGGGTGACGGCATTGCCGTGGCCGGCCGCCTCCAGCGTCTGCAGCAGCCGGGGCAGGGACCCCGGGCAGCGCGGGGACGGGGCGGTCAGTGCGTCCGGGTGCTCGGCTATGTGGGCGTGGAGTTCGCGGGCCATGGGCGGGCTCCATGCCTGGGCCTGCTCCAGGAGCGACTGGGCCTCCTCCGTGGTCAGGGCGGGTCCGATGGTGTGCTGCAGGAGGGCGACGAGCCGGGCCCGGATCTGGGCGAGTTCGCGCCGGGCGGCCGCCTCGGAGGGCTTGACCCGCCGAGTGCTCACGACTGTCCGGGGCGGCGGTTGACGGTCCGCCGCGGAGTACTCGGCGCCGGGCCTGTCTCACCGCCGGCGGTCTTACGGACCTGGACATTGACGATCTCGGGCTTGATCAGGTCGTTCGGGGTGCACTCCAGGATGTCGCAGAGGGCCACGAGGGTGTCCATGCTCATCCGCTGCGGAGCCTGGGTCACCAGCCGGTAGACCTGTTCACGGGAGAGTGTGATGCCGCGTTCTGCGAGCAACGGCACCAGATCGGAGGTCTGAAACATCTGGCGCTCGGCCATGAGCTGCCGCAGCTGCCACTGGTAGCCCATCTTCTTGATCACGGTGTCACGTCCCAGTAGTCGCCCAGTCGGTTCTTCATGGAAGCTCCAGCATGGTGTTGCGGTACTCGTTCGAGCCCCCCATGTAGATCGCCGTGGTGGATGCGTGGGAATGGCCGACGTTTTCCTGTACGAACCGGACCGGATAGCCGAATTCGGTCGCGTGTGTGATCCAGCTGTGCCGCAGGCAGTGCAGATCGAGGTCCTCGTCGAGGTCGGCGTCCCGGCGGGCGGCGACGAATGCCTCGTTGATCGACCGCGGGGAGAGCCGACCGACCCGCTCGGTGACCCACAGAGCGGGGTGCCGCCCGGGGGAGAACTGCGGGCGGACCTCGGCCAGATAATGGTCCAGCGTGTCGGTGACCCAGTCCATCTCCGGAATCAGCAGCACGGTCCGCCGCTTCGGCGGTGCCCCCTTGCTCGACTTGCCGAACCGCACCATCACGCTGCCGTACTTTCCGTACTGCGGCATCTTGCGATTCCGGCGTAGATCGGCCAGATCGACCTTGGACGACTCTGTGCGGCGGGTGCCGTAGGCGTAGACCGTCTTCAGGACGGCCGCATCGCGCAGAGTGGAAAGGGCTCCCTTGCGACCCAGGCCGCGTATTCGGCCCGGCCGGGCGTCGGCGGCGTCGAACAGGGCCTGAACCTCGTCATAGGTCAGCGGACGGCGGCGCGGGTCGGCCTCGTACTCGACGGTGTGCAGGACCGAGTTGCCCTCATGGAAGACCGCCTGGGGAATCTCCCCGAAGCGCTCCAGGCACGCATCGATCCACTCGTAACGGGCGTCCAGCAGGTACTCGAGGAACAGGCTGACCGTCACCTCGTAGGTGCGGGCCGTGGACATCTGGATCGGATCGGACCCGCTCCGCAGGTGCGCGATGAACGCCTCGCCGTCCGCAGGAGTCCACTGCCACGGGTACAGGCCGGTGAACTCCTCAAGCCGCTTGATCAGCCGTAGCCGCGGGCGGATCGTCTTCTCCTTCAGAAACCGGGCAGCCTGCTGCCTCGCCCACCCCTCCAGCATCGCGTCAAAGACAGCCGGCGCCGGGTCAAGATGAATGACATTCCGCGCCAGAACGAGACGCGCCGAACCCGGCGCTTGCACACTCACACACCTGTTGTATCAGATGCAACATTGTTAAGTCTGCATGCTAGGGTGCAGGTCGGTGCCGTGATCAACCTGGCAACAGTGCTGTCTTCCGAGGTTGCCGACCAGCGACAATGCTGCTGCCGTCACCGTACGCAATGTTGCATCTGATGCAATTCTGCGCGTTTTCCACCTCGGCCCATACAGGCAAACGGACCTCGTACCACCAGCCGTCTCCGGCGCCGCGGCGGTCGAGGCGGCCGATGACCTGGGCTGTGACGCTCTGGCCGTCAGCCAGCTTGACCCACGCCGGCGGTCCGGGGGCGTCCGGGTCCGGGGTGTCGGGGCTGAGGGCGTCCACGGCTACGCGGCGGGTGCGGCAGGTGCAGCGTCGTGGGTGTGCTTGAGCTGCGTCCGCGCGGTGACGAGGTCCGGGCCCTCGAAGGCTGCCCAGAAGGGGTGGGTGACGACGGTGATGGTCAGCTCCCGCTGCCGGTCCCGCAGCCGCTGTACCTCCTTCTGGTCCTCCACCGGCCAGCCGTCGGTCGCGGGGCGCTGCCGCGGGCGCCAGATGTCGGGGTCACTGAATCCCGGGTGCGGCTCAACGGACCACGGGAGGCCCTCGAGGAGCGCTGTGAGGACGGCGGCGACCTGCTGGAGTTCTTCCTGCGCGGCGAGCAGGTCCGGGGGAAGCCGTAGGCTCTGGCCAAGGCCCGGAATGATATGTCTGTTCGATTCTTGATGAGGGGCGGTGAGCTGACGCCCGGTGTGTCGTTGTGACTGAGCGCATCAGGTGGCGGATGAGCGGCCGAGTTGGCGGGGCTGAGCGAATGAGTTGGCGGGCAGGATAGCGGGCAGCCCGCTCACCTGCGGCGCTTTCACGGAAGGTGTTACGCAGACCCGTATGGTCCGGCTGTCCTGAAGGGTGTGGAGATCTCGATCCGTACACCGGCCGTCGAGCCCCGGGCGGTGCGGTCGCATAGCTGCACCCTGGATGATCTCGTCACGCCGTATGCCGTCGACCCGGGGGTGGCCGCACGGCTGGAGGCCGGGCCCGGATGGGCTCGTCGGTGGACGGCGGTGTGGAGGGCGTCCCGGGCACAGGTGGTCTGCCCGGTGCAGGACCTGGCTGGCTTCCCCGCGCTCGCCTCGGCACCCGTGCGGAGCTTCACCTGGCAGGCTCGGCAGCGGCACCGCCCGGGGCTGCAGTTTGTGCTGGCAACGAGCCGGATGCACGGCTTTGAGAGCTTGGAAGAGCGCCGCCTGCTGAGCTCATCGGACGGCGGATCCCACGAGGCGGAAGCCCCAGGTCAGCCCACTCGCGCAGGCACCGTTCGATTCATGAGCCGGGAAACGCTCAGCTCAGGGTCGAGAACAGGTACTTACCTGCGATACCAGGGGTGGGAGTGCGATGCACGGTGCCCTTCTGCATGACGAAGTCGATGCCCGCAACGGCCGTGATGTCGTCGAAGGGGTCGGCGGGCAGTGCGACCAGGTCGGCGGTCGCGCCGGGCTGGAGGCGTCCGAGGTCGGGCCGGTCGAGCAGGTCAGCGGCGACGCTGGTGGCAGCGCGAAGGGCCCGCACGGGGGCGATACCGGTCTTGACCATCGCCGGAAACTCGCGCCAGTTGTCAGCGTGCGGGAACATGCCGGCGTCGGTGCCGAACGCGATGCGCACGTCGCTTGCGGCCACGTTGTGCGCGGACTCCCGGAGCTGGTCGGAGTAGCGGGTGAACTTCACCCGTTCCGCTGGATCCTTACCCTCCCAGTAGCTGTCGTCGTCGAGGTGGTCGAGCGCGTCGAGGACCATGAACTGGGTCGGCACGAGGAAAACGCCCCGTTCAGTCATCTGGGTCAGTGTCGATGCCGAAGCGAGGTTGCCGTGCTCGATCGAGCGAACACCGGCGGTGACGGCACGCGAGACGCCCTCGTCGCCGTAGGCATGCGGCGTGCAGGGGATACCCAGGCCACGCGCCGTGGCGACCAGCGCATTCATCTCCTCCTGCGTGTAGGTGGTCTGTATGGGATCGTCCGAGGGAGTGGCGAAGCCGCCGGTGGCGCCGAACTTGATCCAGTCGGCGCCGGCACGGATGTTCTCGCGTACCCTGCGCGTGATCTCGTCCGCGCCGTCTGCCAGCGCGCCGATCTCGCGGTCGAAGTGTGACGCGAGCAGTGTCGAGGCGTCGCCGTGCGCGCCTCGCGCGGAGATCAGGTACGGCGCGACGATCATCCGCGGCCCCACGATGTGACCACGGGCGATGGCGTCGCGCAGATACAGCGTGACCGGCTCGGCGGCGAAGGTGGCCAGGTCGCGGATCGTGGTGAAGCCACGGTGGAGCAGGTTACGCAATACCGGCAGGGCGCTGAGCGCGATCGCCGCAGACCCGTCGGATGCGAAGGCCCGCAGGAGCCGACTGGGATCGACGGTGGTGTGGATGTGGCAGTCGATCAGTCCCGGCAGCAGCATGCGATCGCGGAGTTCGACCACCTCAGCGCCGATGCGGTCGACGGTCGGCCCCACCTCGGCGACCCGACCGTCGCGCACCACCACCTCGGTGTGCCCGGAAGGCCGGTCCGCGAGCCCGTCCCAGCTCCGGTCGGCGATCAGCACCACCGCGCCCTGTTCCGTGTCACAGCCACGTCTCGTCACAGCGTTACCCTCCGCTTGCGCCCCACCAGGTATCACTCGCTCGCCATCGGTCCCGCCGGGATCCAGGATGACAGCGCGGCGACAGGCCGCGCATCGCGTGTCGGCCGTTCAGGCCAACGCGGTGCGCGCACTGTGACCTGGTGAGACAGTGCCGAGGACGTCAAGACGAGCGACGGCGGGAGGTGCGAGGGGTCGACGATGCACGGCTATGGAATGTTGCACCTCGTACTCGACCTGCTGGGCACCTTCGCGTTCGCGTTGAACGGCGCGCTCACCGCGACGAGGGTGGCACGTCTGGACATCGTCGGCGTGCTCGCGCTCGCCATGGTGACCGCCCTGGGCGGTGGCGTGCTCCGGGACGTACTCGCCGGCGCACTGCCCCCGGCGACGTTCAGCGACTGGCGGTACCTGGCGGTCGCGGTAGCCGGCGGCATAGCTACGTTCCTGCTGTGGCGGCACCTGGAGCGCTACACGACGCTGATCACGGTGTTCGACGCGGCCGGCCTCAGCCTGTTCGCGGTCACCGGGGCGACCACCGCGCTGGAGTATCACATCGGCGCGCCGCAGGCGGTGCTGCTCGGCATGGTGACCGGGGTCGGTGGTGGCACGTTACGCGACGTGCTGGTGTTGCGCTTGCCGACGGTGCTGTACGCAGATCTGTACGCGATCCCCGCGCTGCTGGGGGCCGGGATCACCGTCGTATGCGAACGCACCGGTGTCTACGGTGTGCCCGCCGCGCTGGGGGCGGCTGTCGCCTGCTTCACGCTGCGGATGGTCGGCGTCCACTACGGGCTCAACGCGCCAGGGCCGCACCGCGCCGAAGGCATCGCCGGGTCCGACGACAAATCGGCCCGGTAGCCACGGAAATGGCCGGGCAGCAGTACTGCTTCTCGCCCGCTCAGCCATGCAGTTGGCCGAAGACCGGTCACATCCGACCTGGGCCGATGCAGCTCCTGCTGAGCTACGCCCGTACCTGGGCAGCGATCTCGCTCATGTCCCGCCCTCTCACCCGGGTCAGCGGCCCCGACGGACAAGGCCGCCTGGGATGGGTTGTGAAGGTCTGCCAGGACTGCCCGGCAGATGCCGGGCACCCCAGCATCCACACCAGGCACTCGACCTAGGTGTGCTGTCCGGGGACGTTGGTGACGGGCGACGCGCCGTGAGGGGTGCTTGAACGGGGCGAGGGCCTCTGGTTTCGGTGTGGATTGCGACATCTGCACCGATGCCCAGGAGGCCCTCGTTGATCCACCGTAACGCCCCGCTGACCCCCACTGGCAGGCTGCGTCTGGCCCGGTGTGTCGTCGAGGACGGCTGGCCGCTGCGGCGAGCGGCCGAACGCTTCCAGGTCAGCCACACCACCGCCGCCCGCTGGGCCAGGCGCTACCGCCACCACGGAACAGCGGGCCTGCACGACCGCTCCAGCCGCCCCCACCACTCACCACGCCGGACACCCGCCACCGTGGAGGAACAAGTGCTGCGGATGCGCCGCGAACACCACATCGGCCCACTGCGGCTGGCCGCCCGCACCACCGTCGCCGCCTCCACCGCACACCGCATCCTCCAACGCCACGGCCAGCCCCCTCCGGCCACGCTGGACCGGGCCACCGGCCAACCCATCCGCCGCTACGAACGCTCCCGGCCAGACGAACTGGTCCACATCGACGTCAAGAAACTCGGCCGTATCCCCGACGGCGGCGGCCACAAAGCCCTCGGCCGCGCAGCCGGCCGCACGAACCGCAACGGCACCGGCTACGCCTACCTGCACACCGCCCTGGACGACCACTCCCGCCTGGCCTACACCGAGAACCTGACCGACGAGACCGCCGCCACCCGCGCAGCCTTCCTGCGACGGGCCACCACCTGGTTCGCCGCCCAAGGCGTCACCGTCGAGCGGGCGCTGACCGACAACGCCTGGGCCTACAGCAAGAACACCTGGCGCGACACCTGCCGTGACCTGGGCATCAGCCCACGCTGGACCCGCCCCTGGCGGCCGCAGACCAACGGCAAAGTCGAACGCTTCCAGTGCGCCACGAGGCGCTCTGTCGTATCCCCGGCATAGCCGGGAGGAAATCGAGAGGAGGTTCCTGGGTCTAATGGCTTACCTGGATCCGAAAGGTGAAGGGGACCAGAGCATGCCAGGAAACCAGCAGCCGGGCCCAGGCGTCAGGGACGGTGTGCTGGGAAGGCCCGCGTGATACGGCGAAGGCTTGACTGCTTGAATCCCAATCTCCAGGAGATGGAAGTTCACATCCGCCGGAAAGACGCCCGAAACCGGCGCCAGCCCTGCGGAGGCCGCGTTGAACGGACTCCGCAACTCTCGGGGCCAGGAGCGATGCCCAATGAAGGCATTCAAGGAGATGAATGGGGCGCCTAAGTCACGCTATGACGTGCGACAGAGACGAACGTGGGATCGCCTAACGGGTGCGAGCCCCATGGCGACGGAGGCCCCGTAGTAGTCGCCGGAGTCACGACCGGCCAAGGAGGACGGGAAAGCCGTCCGCATCGGGCGAAGGGGGCCAGGTGATTGGACACCCGAAGTCGGGAGGTATGCGAAATGCAGAGCGCCGAAACGGTGCTGGGTGTCCTGCGTGAGCGCGGCAGGCGTGGTCTGCCGTGTGAGGAACTGTATCGACAGATGTTCAATCCGCAGTTGTATCTGCGGGCCTACGGCCGCATCTACTCCAACAAGGGGGCGATGACGCCAGGGGTCACGCAGGAGACCGTGGATGGCATGTCGACGGGGCGGATCGACCGCATCATTGATGCGATGCGCCACGAGCGCTATCGGTTCCGCCCCGCGAGGCGAGTTCACATCCCGAAGAAACAGAGCGGGAAGACTCGACCTCTCGGCTTGCCTACTTGGTCGGACAAGTTGGTCGGCGAAGTGGTGCGGCTCCTACTGGAGGCGTACTACGAACCGGTCTTCTCCGGCAGGTCCCACGGATTCCGTCCCCGGAAAGGCTGCCACACCGCGCTTCGCGAAGTGGTCAACACCTGGACGGGGACGGCCTGGTTCATCGAGGGCGACATTGCCGACTGCTTCGGCAGCCTCGACCACGAGGTCCTGCTCGGAGCCCTGGGCGAGAAGGTCCACGACAGCCGGTTCCTGCGGCTGGTACGGAACATGCTGACAGCCGGATACCTGGAGGACTGGACCTGGCACACGACGCTGAGCGGAGCCCCGCAAGGCGGCGTGGCCTCGCCCGTCCTGTCCAATATCTACCTGCACAAGCTGGACACCTACGTCGAGCAGACACTGATCCCGGAATACACCCGAGGCAGGCTCCGAGCACGCAGCACGGAATACCGCCGGGTGGAATCGGCAATCGCACGCGCACGCCGCAAAGGTGACCGCGCCGAAGTGCGGTCGCTCTACAAGCGGTTACACCGTCTCCCCAGTCAGGACCCCAACGATCCTGACTATCGGAGGCTGCGATACGTGCGCTATGCCGACGACACCCTCCTCGGATTTGTCGGGCCAAAGGCCGAAGCCGAAGAAATCAAACAGCGTCTGGCGACGTTCCTGCGTGAAGACCTCAAACTGGAGCTGTCGCAAGAGAAAACGCTGATCACCCATGCCCGAACAGGCAGGGCCCGGTTCCTCGGCTACGAGATATCGACGGCGAGCACGGACCGCAGAACACGACGGCCGTCCGCGACGGACCGGCGCAACCGTCGATCCCTCAACGGGACGATCGTCCTGCACGTGCCCTCCGACGTGATCAAGGCCAAGTCCGCCCCTTACATGGCACGCGGAAAACCTGCCTGCCAGAACTCACTCGTGAACGAGTCCGATCACGTCATTGTCGGCAAGTTCGCTATCGAGTACAGGGGCGTCGTCCAGTACTACCTGATGGCCGGTGACGTCTTCCGACTCCACCGGCTGCGCTGGGTTATGGAGACCTCCATGCTCCGGACTCTGGCGCGAAAGCACGGCTCGACGGTGTCGAAGATGGCGGCCCGCTTCAAGGCCAAGATCCAGACGCCCTATGGGCCGCGCACCTGTTTCGAGGCTCGTATGCCACGGGACAACAGGAAGGAACTGGTGGCCCGATTCGGAGGGATTCCCCTCAAGCGGCAGAAGACGGCGGAACTGAGCGACCGTCTGACAGGTCCCGTCTATCCCCACAAGAAGTTGATCAGTCGACTCCAGGGAAATCGGTGCGAGATCTGCGAGCGAACCGGTGAGGTGGAGGTTCACCACATCTGGTCACTCAACGACCTCAGCCGAGTGGACGGGCCGTCCCCCGATTGGGCGAATCTTATGGCAAGGCGCCGGCGCAAGGCCCTCGTGGTCTGCGGCGCCTGTCATGAGCGCATCCACACCGGGAAGCCGAAAACGACGCTCACGCAGTAGTCACTGGAGAGCCGGATGCTCGGAAATCGGGCCCGTCCGGTTCGGAGGGAGGCCGAGCGGAAAAGGCCCTGTCCGGCAGGGACCTCGCCGCTCGGCCGACCCTACCCCGCACCCTGCTGGACGAATGGGCCTACCTGCGGCCCTACACCAGCAACGCCGAGCGCACCGCCGCCCTGGCAGACTTCCTCCACACCTACAACCACCACCGCTGCCACACCGCCCTCGGAGGCCACCCACCCATCAGCCGGGTAAACAACGCTCCGAGTCAATACATCTAGCACCTAGCAGCCCCTGGGCCCAGCGCTCCGACGGCCGACTGGCAAGCTAGAAACGAACCGGCCACAGTCCCAGCGCGACACACAGCAAGGCCGGCCCCGGGCAGCGAAGCCCGAGACCGGCCAAAGAACACTAGTTCTCAGGGGCAGACGGTCTCCCAGTACCGCACCGGAGCCCAGTTGGCGGACCAGTCCGCCGAGCTCGGGTACGGCGTGTTGTAGATATTGACCCAGCTGTTGTTGTACATCGCAACGTAGGCGCCGGACAGGTTGTTCTGCCACCAGCCTCCGGCGGGAGAGACTCGCCAGCTGCTCGGGACGTCGAAGCCGAGCCCGCAGCTTCTGGCTACCGCGACCTCCCCGGTGTTCGAGCTGTACGCGCAGAAGTTCGTGTCACAGACCGCCGCGAGCTGCTCCGACGAGGTGACGCCCCGGTAGAGCGTCACTCCGTTGATCACACCGACTCGCTCCAGACCGTCGCCGCGGCTCGCAGAAGCGGCACCAGCCGAAGCCCCGGCAGTCCCCAGCACCACAGCGGTGACCATCATGACGACCAGTGCCATCACCGTACGTAGACGGCGCACGTGAACCCCCTTCATTGCCCCCTGTGTTCCCTGACACCGATTGGTGACGCGGGCTTGCACACAGCACCATGCAAGAACACCAGCACATCCGTCCTTGTCCATCTATGCCCACCACTTGACTATCCGTGCCGCCGCCCGCTCGCTCCAGGACCAGCACGCCACAGGCGCCTGACGGCCCCTGCCCGGCGAACAGCACCTCGCCGAAACCCTCGCCCGCCACGACCTCGCCCCCACCGTGTCCGGCTCGAGCTGGGCACTGCCCCACCGGCCGTGCGCCGCGGCCGCCAAAGCGGCTGGCCGCGACAAGCCGTAGCGGCGGGCGAAGGCCGGCCACTGGGGGCGCCCTGCTTGCTCTCGGTCGCGGGCAGCCCGCACGCGCGCACCTGCTCGTGGGTAAGCAGGGCCCGGGTGACGTGGCTCCAGAAGCCGGTGCGCTCCTGCCCGATCCCGCTCGATGGCCAGATGCGCGTCGGCCCTGCCACCAACACCTGCGTGTGCTGCGCTCTCACGGTTCTGGCACGCAGCCGCAACAGCCTGGCAGGGATCGTCAAGGACATTGCCGATTGCGGCCTCCACTCTCGATAGAACCCGACGCCGCTGTGCCTGCGGACAGCAAGCCCGGCTTTCCGTCGTGTCGGTAGCGGATGCAGGGCCATACAGGATGACGGTCTGGAACATCGGTGTTTCGTCAGACATCGAGAATCCATGCCATGCGCGCTTCGGGAAGATTCCGAGAACGAACGGAGGAGATATGCACGGACGGTGGAAGCCGTTCGCCGTGTCGGCAGTGGTGGCTTCGGCGGCATTCGTCGCGCTGCCGCCGACCTCGGCCAGCGCGGCGGCGGCAGTAACCTGTACAACCCATGCCTCAACGCCTTCATACGCCTCGGGGACCGTGGTGGCTAGTGCGACGGTGTCCTGCTCCGCAGTGGTGCCCTCGCTTGAGATCACCGCACAACTGTGGCGTGATGAGAGCACTCTGGCCGGCGCAGACGAGAAGGAGTGTTCGAACTCTTCCTCCTGTGGCGTCACAGTATCCGGCCAGAACATTTCGGGGAATCAGTTGTGGTGCACTCACGCGACAGGCTGGCTCGGGGGATCTTACGTCGGCCCTGACGTGGCATGCGAGAATCAGGCGTGGATATCCGCGCACGACGAAACGCAAGGGCAGGCCAAATAATTCCACCCGTCGTCTTTCAGAGGCCGGGTGTTTCACGGCAGACGACGGCGAGGCCGTATCTCGCGCCAGCTTGATGGCCCTGAAGGGAAGCAGCACCTGCCTGCCGCTGTGCCGGGTACCGGCGAGGGGCAGGCGGGTGCTGCTTGCAGGACGCCGCGTGATCCCCAAGCGGAGAGTTCACAGGCGGTGGGGATCTCGGCTGCTCGCATAACGGGGGCGGGCAACATGACCCTGGTCAACTGCGTTGCGCGGAAGTTTCCTTCGGCGATGGCCGGATGAGCCCCGAGACGGCGAGTGAGCAGCGAAGGTGCCACGAGCAGCCGCTCGCGCATACCGCTTTCCCTCTCAGAAAAGGTGTCCGAGACTGACACCGCGTCCGGGACCATCGAGCCGCGGTGCCTGCAGCCTCTGCCCGGGCGAACAGGACCTGGCCGAGACCCCCGCCCGGCACGGCCCCGCCCCCACCCAGGCGTCCGGCTTGAGCTGGACGCGGCCCCGGCAAGAACCGCACCCCCTCTGCGGCGGTGCCACAGGGCGGCCCTGCGGCACGGCACGCACTGCTATTCATGCCTGGTCATCGTTGATGCGTGTTCGAGCCCAGCTTGCGGGGCCACTCGCCGGTAGTCCTGCGGCGGTATGCCGTAGGCGGTTCGGAATAGGCGGCTGAAGTGGGCCGGGTTGGTGAAGCCCCAGCGGGCGCCGACGGTGTGCACCGGGTGGGCGGCCAGGCGGGGGTCGGCCAGGTCGCGGCGGCAGCGCTCCAGGCGGCGCCGGCGGATGGATGCCGCCGGTGAGGTGTCCTGCCCGGCGAGCAGCCGGTGCAGGTGGCGCAGGGAGATGTGGTGGGCGTCCGCGATCACCTGGGGAGACAGGTCGGGATCGGCGAGGTGCTGCTCGATGAATGCGTTGATCCTGGCCCGCAGGGCGGTCTTGCGGGTCTCCGGGGTCAGTGACTCCTCAACCTCCAGGCAACGGGCGATCACAGATGCCAGGAGATCCAGGCTGACCGAAGTGAGGGTGGGGATGTCGGCTGGGGTGAATTCGTGGGCACGCGCGTTGAGGTCGGACAGCCAGCGGGCAAACACCCCACCCATGCCACGGCGCCCGCTGATCGGGACAGCGAGCAGGCGCTGGACCGCCTTCGCCGGTAGCGGCAATAGCCCGCGCGGACACTGCACGGTCACATGCGACCACCTGCCCGGGTCGGCGTGGACATCGCCTCGGAAGGAACGGCTGCTGTCCATCACCACCAGGTCACCGGTACCCAGCGTCGTGTCACGCCTGTCCTGAGAGACAACCCCCTGCCCACCGAGAAAGTAATTGATCTGGTATACCTCGGGGTCGGACTGCCGTACCAGCTTCGCGGTCCGCACGACCTCCAGATGCGGGTAGGCCAGCGCGGACACCTGTACCTCCCCCAAGTCCAGGCCGCGCATCCTGGCACGGAAGTCGTTGTGGTCGTTGCTGCGCAGTCGATTACGCATGTGCGATTGTTCCGTCGCTCCCTCCCACAACGCGAACCGCTCCGGCGCCGCCACGACCTCCGTACTGAACTCCGTCACCAGCATCCCAAGCCCCCCGTAGCCGGTTCCCCCGCGGCTTCGAACGTGGCATGGGGAGGTACACCCAGTCCAGCAGCACTTCGGTCACATGTGCCGCCACGCACCTCCTGGCAGCAACGAAGCCTCAAGATCAAGAAGCATCAGGGATAAGAAACTTCCCAATGCCGTTGTCAAGTCGTTGAGGCGGCCGTCGGCGCCCCCTGGTACCACGCTCCGTCTCGGATCATGGCCCATAGGACGTTGACGCGGCGGCGGGCGAGGGATCGTAGGGCCTGCTGGTGGTTCTTGCCTTCCTTGCGCTTGCGCTCGTAGTACGTCCGCGAGGCCGGGCAGACTCTGAGACTGGCCAGCGAGGAGAGGTAGAAGGCCCGGAGGAGTCCGCGGTGGAAGCGGCTGGGTCGGCGCACGTTGCCGTTGACGCGGCCGGAGTCGCGTGGAACGGGCGCCAGGCCGGCGAAGGTGGCCAGGCGGTCGGCGGTGCCGAAAGGCTCCAGGTCACCACCGGTGGCGGCGATGAACTCCGCTCCGAGCCGGGGTCCCATGCCAGGGAGAGTGTTGATCACCTTGGCGTGTTGGTGCTGGTGAAATCGGGCCTCGATGAGGGCGTCGATCTCGGCGATTTCCTCGTTGAGGGCGATCACCCCTTTCGCGAGGCGGGCCACCAGGGACGCGGCGAGCTTCTCGCCGGGCAAGGCGGTGTGCTGGGCCTGTGCCGCCTCGACCGCTGCCCGGGCGAGTTCGGTGGCGCCTCTGATCTTGCGGTTCTTCAACCAGGTCTCGATGCGCTTGGCGCCGGTGCGGCGGATGGCCGCCGGCGTCTGGTAGCCGGTCAGGAGCATGACCGGGCCCTGGTTAGTCAGGGTCAGTGCGCGTTCGAGTGCGGGGAAAATCTCCAGCAGCTGGGCGCGGAGCCTGTTGATCTGCCGGGTGCGGTCGCAGACCAGGTCGGTGCGGCGGGTGATAAGGGGCCTCAGGTCGATGGCTACCTCGTCGCCGGGCCGCAGGATGCCGAGATCGCGGCGCATCCGGGCCTGGTCGGCAATGATGTGCGCATCCTTGGCGTCGGTTTTGCCCTGCCCCCGGTAGGCAGCGGAAGCGTGGTGCACGGCCAGGCCCGGCAGGTAGACCACGGGCTGGTCGTGGTCGAGCAGCAGACCGATGAGCAGGGCGGCGCCGCCACGGTTGATGTCCACCGCCCACAGCACGTCCTCGGAGAGGGCCAGAACGTCGCCGATCAGCTGCAGGAGCTGGGCTTCGTCGTTGAGGACCCGCCGCGACAGAAGTCGCTCTCCTGCCGAGTCGATCACCACGCAGTGGTGATGTTCCTTGCCGATGTCTAACCCAGCCCAGATCTCGGGCACGGTCACCTCCGCCAGGTCGCCGTCACGTTCACCCTGCAGACGACCTCGCCGGCACTGTCCTACGAAGCGATGGAGTCGCGTATCCCAATCAGCGGTCGAGTCGTCGCGGGCTCCGGGCGGCCAAGTTTCTGAAGCCATCCGACGGCTACACGCACTGAGCCATACCCGGAGCCCCGGGCCCCACCGATCCTACGAATGACCGGCCCGAGCCCGCCCTTGAAACGTAGGACAGGCACTCACGCGGCAGCCCTCCGACGGACAGATTCCCGACGCCGGATGGTCCTCGCCCTGGGCGTAGCTACCGTTGTCCTCGGTCCTTGTCCTGGCTGGCGGCACGGTACTCGCTTGGAGTCATGCCGGTGGCGGCACGGAAGGATCGGGTGAAATCGGATGGCCTCGGGTATCCCCAGCGCATCGCGATGGCGGCGATGGGGACGGTGCACTGGGCTGGGTCGGCCAGGTCTCGTCGGCAACGGGCGAGGCGTTGCTGCCGGATGACGTCACTGACTGCGGTGCCGTGCTGCTGGAAGATACGGTGCAGATAGCGCGTGGAGATGAAGTGTGCCGCCGCTATCGCGCGGGGTGTGAGGTGGGGATCGCCCAGGTGGGTGGCGATGTGGGCGCTGATCTGCTCGAACAGTACACGCTGCCGTGAGCCAGTCGGAAGCAGTGTCTGCCGGTCAGCATGGTGGGCGAGTAGGGCGGCGGTGAGGTCGACTGCGGTGGTGCCCAGCCGGGCGCTGTCACCGGAGGTGAGATCGGCGTGTGTGTCGGCGAGGCCGGTGAGCAGCTGGCGCAGGAGCAGACCGACCCCTGCTCGTCCGTCAAGCGCCGCACCACACAGCGGTGCTACGGCCTTCTCCGGCAACGGCAGAAGGTGCCGGGGGAACTGCAACAGCATCGCTCGGGCTCCTGGTGGGTTCGGGCCCACGGTGGCGGTGAACGGCCGTGAGCTGTCATACAGGAGCAGGTCGCCGGGACCGACCGAGGCGTACGTCCGGGCCTGTTCGATGCTCTGCTGTCCCGCGATGGTCAGCGCGAGCTGGAACATCTCAGGATCAGACTGACGGATGAGCCGGGGCGTGCGCTGGGATGACAGCGGTGTATAGGAGAGCACCGACATCTGGACCGGGCCCAGGGCCATGGCTTGGATCCGTGCTTCGATCTGGTCGGACTCAAGGAAGCTGACGCGGGTGGAGATCAGAGCCTGCCCCGTTGTCTCCACCCAGGCCGCCGCTCGTTCAGCCGGTGGCAGGTCAGCAGTGTCCAGCACAGTGGTCAGCATGACGCCCCCCGAGTGATGCCGCCTGGTGACGCGGTGCGGACGGGGACTGCCCATCCACCCGCGCCGACACACGAGCATCGCCGGTAGGCACTGACGTCAAACAGTGCGTTGTACGCCAAGTTGAGTGCGCTGCCTGCTCACGACGCCACCGGTGCCATGCCGGAATGCTGCATGGCGTACGCGACCACCACTACAACCGCTGATGCGAAAGGGGACTTG
Source organism: Streptomyces sp. 5-10 (assembly GCF_014712245.1). Classification (NCBI taxonomy): domain Bacteria; kingdom Bacillati; phylum Actinomycetota; class Actinomycetes; order Kitasatosporales; family Streptomycetaceae; genus Streptomyces; species Streptomyces sp. 5-10. The sequence goes on along the minus strand of NZ_JACVYG010000017.1, from coordinate 1,625 downwards.
CATGTTCAACCCCACCCGCCGGACGTCTGTGCGGCAGCTTCTCGTGGCCGCTGGGGCGCTCACCGCCATAGCGCTGTCCATGGCCCCGTCGAACGCTGCGCAGCCTGCAATACAGTCCGCGCCAGCTGACTGCCCCAAGGGTTACTTCTGCGGCTACAAGAAGAACAACTTCCAACAGCTCGGATTCCGGTACAAGGACTGCTACAAGCAGGAAATTCCCGACGGCATGGGTAGTGGAGGTTCCTGGTACAACAACCAGACACGGGGCACGGATACGTATTTCTACAACGAGGATGGGGACTACATCAACCATGCCGGCGGCGCCCCCTCCTCGGACGCCTACGCACACTGGGGCCCCGTCTGGTACGTCAAGAACATATGCTGAGTGCCTCGGGGATCGGTCACAGTGACCGATCCCCGAACGCTCGCGCAAGCTCCTAGAGCCGACCGCGGTCATCGACCGGGCCCGCGGCGTGGTGATGGCCCTGTGTCCGTGCCCTGCCAGCCGACGCCAACGTCGCTCATCCTCCCCAGGTCGGTGCCTGGAGGTACCGACCTGGGGAGGATGAGCTCGGCCACCTGGTCGAGGAGCCGGGTGCCGGCCACAGAGTCCTGCACGCTGGCCGCGGTGACCAGCACCGCGAGCAGGAGGCCGATCGTGTCGATGACGATGCTCCGCTTCCGCCCGACGATCTTCTTCCCGGCGTCGGTTCCCTGACTGGAGGCCGGGACGCTGGTGGAAGTCTTGACGCTCTGGGCGTCGATCACGCAGGCCGAAGGTTCGGCATCCCGCCCCTCCTTCTGCCGCAGGAGTTGCCTGAGCAGGCCGTTGAGCTGGGCGAACATGCCCTCTGCCGCCCACTTGGCGAAGTATCCGTAGACCGTGTTCCAGTGCGGGAAGTCGTGCGGAAGGTAGCGCCGCTGGACGCCGGTGCGGTCCACATACAAAATCGCGTTCATGATCTCGCGCAGGTCGTGTTCGGGTGGCCGTCCGAAGTCCAGGGCCCTGCCGCGACGCTCGAAGCGCCAGGCGGACAGCACTGGCTCGATCAACTCCCAGCGGGCATCGGACAGATCGCTCGGATAGGGGCGTCGCGTAGGCATGCTCCTGACGTACCGCTCTGGACCGAGTGCGCCCAGGCGTACGGCAACGATGACGGAAGCACACATCGCCAGGTCCGGCTTCTTGGGATGAGACAGGCACAGGCCACCTCTCGCCCCACTTGTCACCCCACCTGCCCGTTAGGTATCAAACCCATCAACAATCACCGCACCACCACAACCCCGTGCCGCGAAAATTGACAGGCACCAGGGCATTCAAGGTGAAAACGACCTCTTACTGGCCCGGTGGATACGGGACGTTGCCGCAGAGCGCGGGGCCTGACCAGAGCCTGTCCGGCTGACCGCGAACACGGGTGCCGCTCGGCGCAGCCGCGGACCGCGCGGTCGGACACCTGCCGTCACGGGGTCGGCTGTTGCCCAGGTAGGGGCCGGCTGTCCGTGCTCAGTTGTGGGCGCGGAGGAGCTCCTTGGTTCCGGTGACCGTCCCGTCGGCGTGCTGGGTGAGGCGGACGACGAGGACGTGGTTGCGGTCCTCCGGTGCGGTCACGGTCCAGGGCTTGCCG
>NZ_JACVYG010000169.1:0-3115 GCF_014712245.1 Streptomyces sp. 5-10 | reverse complement strand
ACCCCTTCCAACACCAGCACTACTGGCTCACGCCGTCCGAGGCGCCGGAGGCGGTGGCCGACGGTGTGTTCTGGGACGCCGTGGAGCGGGGCGACCTGTCCTCCCTCGCCGATTCGCTCGGTGTCGAGGAGAAGGCACTGGAGCCCGTTCTGCCGGGCCTGACCTCGTGGCGGCGGCGCAACCAGGACCAATCCACCGTCGACGGCTGGTCGTACCGCATCGCGTGGGACCCGGTGGCGACCGGGGAGCCGCCGGTACTGCCGGGAACGTGGCTGGTGGCCGTCCCCGCACCCCAGGCGGGCGACGCCGCGGTGACGGGCCTGGTCGCCGCGCTGGCCGAGCACGGCGCCGACCCCGTGGTGGTCGAGGTGGACACAGTGGAGCAGGCGGAGCTGACCGCGCGCCTGCGGGAGCGGATGTCCCACGACTCCGATGACGAGTACGCCGGAGTGGTGTCCCTGCTGGCATGGGACGAGCGGATCCACGAACCCGGCACCCTCTCCCGGGGCGTGGCGGCCACGGTGGCGCTGATGCAGGCCGTGGAGGAGATCGGGCTCGCCGCTCCCCTGTGGTGCGTGACCCGTGGCGCGGTCGCCGTGCGCGAGCCGTCCGAGGTGACCAGCGAGTTCCAGCCGCTGGTCTGGGGGATGGGTGTGGTGCAGGGGCTGGATCAGCCGTCCACCTGGGGCGGGATCGTGGATCTGCCGCGGACACCGGACGGGACGGCCCTCGCGCGGCTGTGTGCGGTCCTCGCCGGAGTGGACGCGGAGGACCAGGTCGCGGTCCGCGCGTCGGGGGTGTTCGCCCGGCGGATGCGGCGCGAACCGGTGGCATCGGCACCGGCGTGGCAGCCACGGGACACGGTGCTGATCACCGGCGGCACGGGAGGGCTCGGCTCGTACGTGGCCCGCTGGGCCGCGGGCCACGGCGCCCGGCATGTGGTGCTGCTCAGCCGCCAGGGTGCGCAGGCCCCGGGCGCGGCGGAGCTGGAGGAGGAGCTGATCGCGCTGGGCGCGGACGTGACCATCGCGGCCTGTGATGTGACCGACCGCGAGCAGCTCGCCGCCGTACTGGCGGAGCTCCCGGACGGCGCACCGCTGTCGGCCGTGGTCCACGCCGCTGGGCTGGCGCTGCCGGAGAAGCCGCTGTCGAAGATGACACTCGCCGAGTTCGCCGATATCGGCCGGGCGAAGATCGCCGGGGCGCGACACCTCGACCACCTGCTGTGGGAACGGGAGTTGGACGCCTTCGTCCTCTTCTCGTCCGGTGCGGCGGCCTGGGGCAGCGGCGGCCAGAGTGCCTACGCGGCCGGCAACGCCTACCTGGACGGGCTGGCGCAGCGGCGCCGCGCCCGGGGGCTGGCGGCCACGTCGGTGGCGTGGGGCGCCTGGGGCGGTGGCCTCGGCGCGATCGACGAGATGATGGGCGCGCAGTGGCGCCGCACGGGTCTGATGACCATGGATCCGCGGCTGGCGGCGCTGGCGATGGCACACACGGTGGGCAGCGGCACCGCCCACGGTGTGGTGGCCGACATCGACTGGGAGCGGTTCGCCCCCGGCTACACCATGGCCCGGTTCCGGCCACTGCTGCGGGGACTGCCCGACGTCATCGACCTGCTGACCGAGGATGTCCCCGAGGACGGCGCGGGACAGCCGGAACTGGTCGCACGGCTGGCCGGGCTGAGCCCCGAGGACCAGGAGCGGCTGCTCACCGAGCTGGTGCAGGCCGAGGCCGCGGCCGTGCTCGGACACACGAGCGCCGACGCCACCGGGGACCGTCCGTTCAGCGAGATCGGATTCGACTCGCTGACGGCGGTGGAACTGCGCAACCGCCTCAACGCCGCCACGGGGCTGCGACTGCCCGCCACGATGGTGTTCGACCACCCGCGGCCCAGTGCGCTGGCCCGTCGTATCCGCAGCGAACTCGGCCAGACCGACACCTCGTCGGTGGACTCGGTGCTGGCCGAGCTGGAACGGCTGGAGGCCAGTCTGGTGGCGCTGCCGAAGGAGAAGATCGAACGCGCCCGGATCACCTCGCGGTTGCAGCGGATGACCACCAAGGTCGCCGAGATCGAGGCGGTCGGCGCGAACGGCGAAACCGTCACCGAACGGCTCGACACCGCGAGCGCAGACGATGTGTTCGCCTTCATCGACCAGGAGTTCGGCGTGGACTGATTCCCCCTCTCGTCTCCGCTCACCGATTTCACCCACGAGGCTCTTGGCGAGGTCCAGATGGCGAATGACGAAAAGCTCCTCAACTACCTCAAGCGGGTTACCGCCGATCTGCACCAGACGCGGGAGCGGTTGCGCAAGGCCGAGACGGCGACGGAGGAGCCGATCGCCATCGTCGGCATGGGCTGCCGCTACCCGGGCGGTGTGACCACCCCCGACGGGCTGTGGGATCTGGTGGCCGACGGCCGGGACGCCATCGGCGGGTTTCCGGAGGATCGCGGCTGGGACCTGGAGAACCTCTTCGACGCCGACCCGGACGCCATCGGCACCTCCTATGTGCATGAGGGCGGCTTCCTCGCCGACGCGGCGGAGTTCGACGCCGAGTTCTTCGGTATCTCCCCACGGGAGGCGCTGGCCACCGACCCCCAGCAGCGGCTGCTGCTGGAGACGGCGTGGGAGACGTTGGAGAACGCGGGTATCGACCCGAGTTCGCTGGCGGACAGCGACGTCGGTGTGTTCACCGGCGTGGCCAACGGCGACTACGCGCTGACCGTCGACCAGGTGCCGGATGGATTCGAGGGGTATCTGGGGATCGGTGGCGCGGGCAGCATCGCGTCCGGGCGTATCTCGTACTCGCTCGGTCTGCTCGGCCCGGCGGTCAGCCTGGACACCGGGTGCTCCTCGTCGCTCGTGGCGATGCACCTGGCCGGCCATGCGCTCCGGTCCGGGGAGTGCTCCATGGCGCTCGCCGGTGGAGTGATGGTGATGGCCACCCCCGGTGGCTTCGTCGGATTCTCCCGGCAGCGGGGGCTGGCGCGCGACGGCCGCTGCAAGTCCTTCGGCGAGGGGGCGGACGGCACGAACTGGTCCGAGGGTGTCGGTCTGGTGCTGCTGGAGCGGCTGTCGGACGCCCGCCGCAATGGACACCAGGTGCTCGCGGTCGT
>NZ_JACVYG010000168.1:0-3137 GCF_014712245.1 Streptomyces sp. 5-10 | reverse complement strand
GGGTGTGGAGTGGCTGGCCGAGCACGGTCAGGTGACACGCTTCGTGGAACTGGGACCCGACGGTGTCCTGACCGCCATGGCCCACAACTGCCTCGCCCACCTCATCGAGGCCGAGTCCGGCCCTGGTGCTGAGCCGGAGGTCATCGCCTCCCTGCGCCGGGACCAGCCGGAAGTACAGGCCCTCTTGAATTGTCTGGCACGGCAGTTCGTCACTGGCGCGTCTATCGACTGGTCACCCGCGCTGGGAGCTGCCACCAACACTTCGGTGCCTCGGCTCGACCTGCCCACCTATGCCTTCCAACGGCAACGGTACTGGCTCGACGCTCCGCCCCAAGCAGTTGACGCCACCGGCATCGGGCAGGGCCATGTTGACCATTCGCTGCTCAGCGCGATGTTGAAGTCCGCGGCACACAATTCGGTCTACCTCACGGGCCGACTGTCGCTGGAGACGCACTCGTGGCTGGCTGATCACCAGGTGCTGGAATCGGTGTTGGTCCCCGGAGCCGCGTTGGTCGAGTTGGTGATCCGTGCGGGCGATCAGGTCGGTTGCGGCCGGGTGGAGGAGCTGACGCTGGAAGCGCCGTTGGTTCTGCCAGAGCGGGGCGGTGTCCAGGTTCAGGTGGTGGTCGAGGGGCCGGATGCGGCAGGTCTGCGGCCGGTTGCCGTCTACTCGCATCTCGAGGACGCGGCGAGCGCGGACGACGCGGTGTGGAACTGCCATGCGCGTGGGTTGTTGGCCGTTGAGGAGTCGGCTGCTGCTGGTGGGGTGGCGCTGGAACAGTGGCCGCCGGTGGGTGCTGAGGTGGTGATGTCGGATCCGGAGGGGTTTTACGCCGGGTTCGCTGAGCGTGGGTTTGGCTATGGGCCGGCTTTCCGGGGGTTGGAGACGGTCTGGCGGTGTGGCGAGGAGGTGTTCGCGCAGGTCCGTCTTCCGCAGGAACGGGTCGGTGAGGCCGAGCGCTTCGGGGTGCATCCGGCGCTGCTGGACGCCGTATTGCATGCGGTGGCGGTGATCGCTTCGGATGAGGACGAGCAAGCCGTACGTGTTCCGTTTGCGTGGTCGGGGGTGCGGTTGCATGCCTCGGGTGCGTCGGTGGTGCGGGTGCGGTTGACCCGGGCCGGGTCGGACGCTGTGGCGTTGGAGGTGGCGGACGCGGCGGGTCAGCTGGTGGTGTCCATTGAGTCTCTGACCCTGCGGCCCATTTCGGCTGAGCAGCTACAGGCCGCCCAGACCAGCCGTTATGACTCGCTCTTCCAGCTGGACTGGCAGACCCTGGACTTCTCCGACCCATCGAACGCGTCAGGGGGGTCGTGGGCGTTCGTGGGGCCGGACGCCGGGCTGGGTGAGGCGGTGGTCCGCGCGGGCGGATCGTACGCTCGCTACGCGGACGTACCCGGGTTGATCAGCGGGCTCGATGAGGGCGATGCGGTGCCTGAGACCGTGGTGCTGGCCTGCCCGACGAGCGTCGACGGCGGCGTGGTTACCGGGGTGCGGGAGTCGCTTTCGGCTGTGCTGTCTTCGGTGCAGCGGTGGCTTGGTGAGGAGCGGTTGGCCGGGTCCCGTCTGGTGGTGGCCACCTGCGGTGCGGTCGCCGCTGGGGCGGGTGAGGATGTGGCGGATCTGGTGCAGGCTCCGGTGTGGGGTTTGTTGCGGTCGGTGCAGACCGAGAACCCTGGCCGGTTCCTCCTCCTGGACCACGAGCCCGACCACGGCAGCGAGATCAGCTCTGCTGCAGCGGACGCGGTGGCGCGGGTCATCACCGCTGGTGCGGAAGAGCCGCAGCTGGCGGTCCGGGGCGAGACCGTCCTGGTTCCGCGCTTGTCCCGCGTGACCAAGCCCGTGACCCCTCAAGTGTCTACGTCACTGGTCTCTGCCGGGACCGTGTTGGTGACGGGGGCGTCCGGTGTGTTGGCGGGTGTGGTGGCTCGGCATCTGGTGGCTGAGCACGGGGTGGAGCATCTGCTGCTGGCCAGCCGTAGGGGCCCGGATGCGCCAGGGATGGCGGAGTTGGTGGCCGAGCTGGAGGCGGCCGGGGCGTCGGTCGCCGTGGCCGCGTGTGATGTGGCCGACCGCGAGGCCGTGCGTGAGCTGTTGGCAGGTGTTCCGGCGGAGGTGCCGCTCAGGGGTGTGGTGCATACCGCGGGGGTCGTTGATGACGGTGTTGTGGAGGGGCTGACCGATGAGCGTATTCAGCGGGTGCTCGGGCCGAAGGTGGATGCGGCGTGGCATCTGCATGAGCTGACCCAGGACATGGGCCTGGAGGCGTTCGTACTGTACTCCTCCGCCGCGGCCACGCTCGGTGCCGGTGGGCAGGGGAGTTACGCGGCGGCCAATGCCTTCCTCGACGCCTTGGCTCAACACCGCCACGCTCAGGGACTGCCCGCTCTCTCCCTGGGCTGGGGGCTGTGGGCTCAAGCCAGCGGAATCACCCAGAACCTCAGCGAGACCGACCTCGCCCGCATGGTACGCGGCGGCACCACCGGGCTCACCACCGAAGAAGGTCTCGCCCTCTTCGACGCTGCTCAGGGTGTGGGGCGTGGTGTGGTGTTGCCGGTGCGTGTGGATGTGCGGGCGTTTCATGGGCGTGGTGGTGTGCCGGTTCCGGCGTTGCTGCGGAATGTGGTGCGGGGTGGGGTGCGCCGGGTTGCGGTGGGGCGGGATGGTTCGGGTGCGTGGCGGGATCGGTTGGCGGGGGTGGCGCCGCAGGAGCGTGAGAGGTTGCTGCTGGAGCTGGTCCGTTCCCATGTGGCGACGGTGCTGGGGCACGCGGATCCTGCTGGAATCGACGCCGACCGCGCGTTGAAGGATCTGGGCTTCGACTCCCTCACTGCGATCGAACTGCGTAATCAGCTTGGAGCGGCCACCGAGCTTCGACTCCCGACCACGTTGATCTTTGACTACCCGACGCCTTCGGCCATCGCCAGGTATCTGGACGGTCGGCTGGGTGCGGGTGTGCGGTCGGATGCCGCTGTTGCGGTGCCGGCTGTGGTGGGTGTGGATGTGGAGCCGATTGCGATTGTGGGGGTGGGGTGTCGGTATCCGGGTGGGGTGGCCTCGCCGGAGGGGTTGTGGGATTTGGTGGCCGGTGGGGTGGATGCGGTTTCGGGTTTTCCGGTGGATCGTGGTTGGGATCTGG
>NZ_JACVYG010000167.1:0-3241 GCF_014712245.1 Streptomyces sp. 5-10 | reverse complement strand
AACCCAACTCCTTGAACGCACGATCGGGCTCAACGACCTCCCCACCGGCGAACCCGAGGACCGCAGCCACATGGCCACGCACCAGATCGAGCAGGACCCTGTCGGTCTCCGCCCCGGTCAGCCCCGTCAACCGCTCCCGCAGGCCGGCCGAAGTATGTGCCCCGCCGGACGCACTCACGGCCTCAAGCGCCTTCGCGACCTCGGGGAGGTCACCGATCAACGGGCTCGGCCGCCCCAGGGTGAACGAGGGGGCAAACCGCTCCCAGTCCATATCCGCGACCGTCACCACGCCATCGTCACCCGCGATCGCGCCCCGCAAGGCGGCAAGGGCCAAGGCCGGATCCATGGCGAGCAGGCCACGACGGGCGAGTTCCCTTTCCACCCCCTCCGCTGCCGCCATACCGCCCTCGGCCCAGGGACCCCAGGCCACGGAGGTACCGGCGAGACCCCGGGCACGGCGGTCCTCCACCAGCGCGTCCAGATAGGCATTGGCCGCACCGTAGGCGGCCTGGCCACCACTGCCCCACACACCGGCGATCGACGAGAAGACCACGAACGCGTCCAGCTCACGCTCACCCAGCAACTCATCCAGGCACGCCGCCCCCGCGGCCTTCCCGGACACCACCGCCGCCGCGTCCGACAGACTCATCCCCCGAAGCTCAGCCGCCTGCTCAACACCCGCCGCATGGAACACCGCACTGAGCGGAAACTCCTCCGGAACCGACGCAAGAACACCAGCCAACGCCTCACGATCGGTCACATCACACGCCACCACGGTCACCCGCGCGCCCAGCGCCTCGAGCTCATCCCGCAGTTCGGTAGCGCCCGGAGCGTCAAGGCCGCGACGACTGGTCAGCACCAGATGCTCGGCACCGCTGCGCGCCAGCCAACCGGCCACCCGGCCGCCCAGCGCCCCGGTGCCGCCGGTCACCAGCACGGTGCCGCGCGCCCGCCACGGCCGCTCCGCTCCCTCACCCGCGTCAGCCCGCACCAGACGCCTGGCGAACACACCCGAGCCCCGCACCGCGACCTGGTCCTCACCGTCCCCGGCCGACAGCACACCAGCCAGCCGCGCCACACCACGCTCATCCAGCGACTCCGGCACATCGACCAGACCACCCCACACCGCCGAGTGCTCCAACCCCACCACCCGACCCAGACCCCACACCTGCGACTGCACCACACCAGCCAGCCGATCCCAGCGCCCCACCGACACCGCGCCACGCGTACCGCACCACAACCGAGCCGGAACATCCACCTCAACCATCGCCTGCGCCAGCACCAAACTCAGCGCATAACCACCCGACAGCCCCGGATACCCCGGGCACGGCTCCTCCTCCAGAGCCAGCAGCGACAGCACACCACCCAGCTCGGGCACCTCCGCGACCGCCTCACGCAGCCGCGCCGCCAGCACACCCGCGCCCAGGTCCCGCTCATCCGCCACCAGCGACACCACACCCGCGCCATGCCGCTCGAGCCCGGCCACAACCTGCGACACCAGCTCATCCCCGGCACGGGACGCCGGAACCACCACCAGCCACGTCCCCGACAACGACCCCTCGGCCGCGTCCGGAACCGGCTTCCACGACACCCGATAACGCCAGCCGTCAATCGTCGACTGTTCACGGCTGCTGCGGCGATACGCCGACAGAGCCGGCAACACCGCGCCCAACGACACCTCGTCGTCGAAGTCCAGCGTCCTCGCGAGCGATTCGAGATCCTCACGCTCCACGGCCTGCCAGAACCGCGCGTCGACCTCGTCCCGGACTCCGGCATCCGCGCCGGCCGCGGCGGTGGACTTCTCGATCCAGTAGCGCCGACGCTGGAACGCGTAAGTCGGCAGGTCGACCCTGCGGGCCTCGAGGCCGTCGAAGGCCGACGCCCAGGCGACATCGGTCCCGTGCGCATGCAGTTGTGCCAGCGCCGTGATCAGGGCCGCTGCCTCCGAGCGGTCCTTGCGCAGCACCGGCACGGTCACGGGCGCCGAGGCAGGCTCGGCCCGTTCCGTCAGGCAGTCCTGCGCCATCGCCGAGAGTACGCCATCGGGGCCCACCTCCAGGAAGGTGGTCACACCCTGCCTCGTCAGTGCCCGCACCCCATCCAGGAAGCGCACCGCCTCCCGCACGTGCCGCACCCAATACTCCGGGGAACACACCTCAGTGTCCGAGGCCACCCCACCGGTGACATTGGAGATCAGATCGATGGAGGGCGGGGCGAACGACAGCCCCTCGACGACCTTGCGGAAGTCGTCCAGCATCGCGTCCATACGCGGCGAGTGGAACGCGTGGCTGACCCGCAGACGGCGCGTCTTGCGGCCCCGCTCCGCCCACTGCCCGGCGATCTCCAGCGCCACCGCCTCATCACCCGCGATGACCACGGCGGTCGGACCGTTGACCGCGGCGATGCTCACCTCGGCCTCACGCCCGGCCAGCGACGGAGCGATCTCCTCCTCCGACGCCTCGACGGCCACCATCGCCCCGCCCTCGGGCAGGGCCTGCATCAACCGGCCACGAGCCGCCACCAGCGCGCACGCGTCCTCCAGCGAGAACACACCCGCCACATGCGCGGCGGCGATCTCGCCGATGGAGTGACCGATCACCACGTCCGGGGTGACGCCGAAGTGCTCCAGCAGCCGGAACAACGCCACCTCGACCGCGAACAGCGCGGGCTGCGTGAACGCCGTCTGGTCCAGCAAGTCGGCGTCCGCGCTGCCCTCGGCGGCGAACACCACCTCCCGCAACGGACGATCCAGCAGACCGTCCAGACGCGCGCACACCTCGTCCCACGCGTCAGCGAACACCGGGTAGGCGTCGTACAGCTCCCGCCCCATGCCAAGACGCTGCGCCCCCTGGCCCGAGAACAGGAACGCGAGCGTGTCCTCGCTCCGTACCACGCCCTGCACGACCCGAGCGGAACTCTCGCCGTTGGCCAGGGCCTCCAGGGCGCGGAGGAATTCGTCTCGGTCCTGGGCGACCAGGGCCGCGCGGTGCTGGAAAGCCGAACGGGTCGTGGCCAGGGAGAAGCCGACATCCGCCACATCCAGCTCCGAGTGAGCGCTCAGATGGGCGTGGAGCTGACCCGCCTGGGCGGCGAGCGCCTCCGTGCTCTTGCCGGACACCAGCCATGGCAGGACAGCGGGCCGCTTGCCCTCGCCCGCCTTGGGGCCCATCGCCTCAGACGGTCCATCACGGTCGGCTTCCGGGGCCTGTTCGATGATGGTGTGCGCGTTGGTGCCGCTCAC
>NZ_JACVYG010000166.1:0-3251 GCF_014712245.1 Streptomyces sp. 5-10 | reverse complement strand
GTACGCACGCCTGGCTCGCGGACCATACCGTCGACGGGGTCGTCCTCGTCCCTGGCGCTGGACTGGTCGAGCTGGCGATCCGGGCCGGCGACGAGGTGGGCTGCGGCACGCTCGAAGAGCTGGTCATCGAGGCGCCCCTGGTCGTCCCCGCCCACGGCGGTGTCCGCGTCCAGGTCGCAGTCGGCGGCCCGGGCGAGAACGGCACGCGCAGCGTCGACATCTACTCGACCCGGGAGGACGCCGAGGCCGACTCCACTGGCGGTGAGGCATGGGTCCGCCACGCCACCGGTGTCCTCGGGGCGGTGGCGAAGGCGGCCGTCAGCACGCGGGCCGACTTCGCCACCTGGCCGCCGCCCGGGGCCCAGAAGGTCGATGGGGAAGGCATCCACGCCGACCTGGTCGCCCATGGCTACGAGCACGGCCCGGTGTTCCAGGGCCTGCGTGCGGTGTGGCGGCGCGGCGAGGAGATCTTCGCCGAGATCGCCCTGCCGGAGGAACAGCGGGACAGCGCAGCCCGCTTCGGCATCCATCCCGCGTTGCTCGACACCGCCCTGCACCCGGTGCTGCTGTCGGGCGCCACGCCGGAAGACCGCGAGCGGACATGGCAGCCGCTTGAGTGGCGCGGGCTGACGCTGCACGCCGCAGGTGCCACGGCGCTGCGGGTGCGGATCGCGCCGCAGGGGCCGGACGCGCTCGCGCTGACCGCCGTCGACGAGACGGGCGGGTCGGTCCTGTCGGCCGACACCGTCGCGCTCCGACCGGTGTCCGCAGCCCAGTTGGAGTCCGCGGCGGGCACCGCGAGCGACGGCGGGCCCGGGCTGTTCCGCGTCGAGTGGACCACGCTCGCAGAGCTGCCGTTCCAGAGCGCCGGGGCGGTGGTGGCCGCGGAGGAGTGCCCGGTGACCGTATCCACCCCGGAGGACCTGGCAGGTCTCACTGGCGGGGCGGACGTGCCACCGGCGGTGGTCGTGGAAGCCATCGCCGGTGGGGACGGTGTCGCGAGCGGCGCGGACGAGGGAGTCCTTCCGGCCGTGGTCTCGCGTGTCCTGTCGGTGACGCAGGCGTGGCTGGCCGACGAGGCACTGGAGAGTTCCCGGCTCGTCGTCGTGACCCGTGGCGCGGTGCCCGCGGGCGGTGATGCCGCGGTGACCGACCCGGCCGGTGCCGCGGTCTGGGGCCTGGTCCGTGCCGCCCAGGCCGAGAACCCGGAGCGGATCGTCCTCCTCGACCTGGATCCGGCGGCGCCCGCCTCCACCACCGCCTCCGCCACCCCCGGGCCCACCACCCTCGATTCCGCTCTCCTGGACGCGGTCCTCGCGAGTGGCGAACCACAGGTGGCGGTCGTCGGTACGGCGCTGACCGCGCCGCGCCTCGTCCGTACGCGGGTACAGCAGTCGGGACGGCCTGCCGCGTCCCTCCCCGAACGGCTCCTGCTCGACCCCCACGGCACGGTTCTCGTCACCGGCGGCACCGGATCGCTCGGTGCACTGACCGCCCGCCACCTGGTCGCGGAGTACGGTGCCCGCCACCTGGTCCTCGCCGGTCGGCGAGGACCGGAGGCCGACGGCGCGGCGGAGCTCGTGGCGCAGTTGACGGCCGAGGGCGCCGAGGTGTTGGTCGTGGCGTGCGACGTCACCGACCGGGACGCGGTCGCCGCGCTGCTGGCTGCCGTACCTGCCGAGCACCCGCTGACCGCGGTCGTCCACGCCGCCCGGGTCTTCGACGCCGGCCTGATCGGCGAGATGGCCCCGGAACGGCTGGCCCAGGTCTTCGCGCCGAAGGCCACCGCGGTCCGGCACCTGGACGAGCTGACCCGTGAACTCGCCCCGGAACTCAGGGCGTTCGTTCTCATGTCGTCCGCCTCGTCCGTCTTCCTGGGCGCGGGTACCGGCGCCTACGCGGCGGCCAACGCCTACGTCGACGCGGTGGCCCACCGCCGCCGTGCCGAGGGCCTGCCCGCCCTGTCGCTGGCCTGGAGTCTCTGGGCGCAGATCGCCGACCCGGAGCCCACTGCCCCCGACGCCGCCCCGGCGACCGACCAGGACCGGACCGGGCGCCGCGGCGGCGTGGAACCCCTGACGGCGGCCGAAGGCATGGAACTGTTCGACGCGGCCCTCAGGGCCTGTGCGGACGACGCCACTTTTGACACAGGCCCTGGCAACGGCACCGCCCTCCTGGTACCGGCCAGGCTCGACCTGCGGGCGGTACGGGCCGACGCCGTGCTCGGCGGGGGAGTCCCGCCGCTGCTGCGCGGACTGGTCCGCCCCGGCCGGCAGCAGGCCCACCGCGGACTGGCCGCACGGCTTGCCGGTCTTTCGGCGACCGAGCAGCAGGCGCTGCTGCTCGAACTCGTACGCGGCCAGGTGGCGATCGTCCTCGGCCACACCGGTCCGGAGCAGGTCAGGCCGGAGACGGCATTCAAGGACACCGGCTTCGACTCGCTCACCTCAGTCGAACTGCGCAATCGCCTCCGCGGCGCCACGGGGCTCCCCCTCCCCGCCACGGTCGTCTTCGACTACCCGGCGCCGCTCTCCCTCGCGCAGTATCTCCACGGCCGGCTCGACCCCACAACACAGTCCGCGGCCGGAACGCATCCGCTGCTGGCCGAACTGAGCAGGCTCGAAGCCACGTTGGCGGAGACGCCCGCCGACGACTCGGCCCGCGCCCAGGTGGCTACCCGGCTCCAGGGCCTCCTGGCCATCTGGTCGACGGCGAACGGAACCCCGCCCGCCGAGGAGGAGCTCGACTTCGACGCCGCCTCCGACGACGAACTCTTCGACCTCATCGACACGGAGTTCGGCAACTAGCAACCGCCGACCCGTCCGCCGCCCCACAGCCGCTGACCCGACGCCACAGCCTCTAGGAGCCGAACCTCAATGGCGGATGAAAGCAAGCTTCGCGACTATCTCAAGCGCGTCCTCGCCGAGGCACGCCGCTCCCAGCAGCGTGTGCTGGAACTTGAGGCCGAGAAGTCGGAGCCGATCGCGATCGTCGGAATGGCGTGCCGGCTTCCGGGCGGGGTCGCCGGCCCCGAGGACTTGTGGCGACTGGCCACCGAGGGCCGGGACGGCGTCTCCGGCTTCCCCACCGACCGCGGCTGGGACCTCGAGAGCCTGTTCGACGCGGACCCCGAGCAGAGTGGCACGTCGTACGTGACCCGCGGCGGGTTCCTGCACGAGGCCGGGCTCTTCGATGCGGGCTTCTTCGGGATCTCACCGCGTGAGGCGCTGGCGATGGACCCGCAGCAGCGG
>NZ_JACVYG010000165.1:0-3285 GCF_014712245.1 Streptomyces sp. 5-10 | reverse complement strand
GTTTGTGCGGGGGCGGTTGCCGGAGTTCATGGTGCCGGGTGCGTGGGTGGTGTTGGATCGGCTGCCCGTGACGGCGAACGGGAAGCTGGACCGGCGGGCCCTGCCGGTGCCGGAGGTCCGGGCGTCTGGTTCGGGCCGTGCGCCACGTACGGCGGTGGAGCGGACACTGTGCCGTGTGTACGCCGAGGTGCTGGGCCTGGAGCGGGTGGGGGCCGAGGACGGCTTCTACGACCTCGGCGGGGACAGCATCTCCACCATCCAGCTGGTCAGCCGGGCGAGAGCGGCCGGGCTGGTCATCACTCCGGCCGATGTGTTCGCCCACAAGACGGTGGCCCGGCTGGCGCACACGGCGACGCCCGCGACCGATGCGGCCCGTGACCAGGCGGCCGACGTCCCGGTCGGCGAGGTGACACCGACCCCCATCATGGAGTGGCTCCGTGAGCAGGGCGGCCCGGTCGACGGGTTCTGCCAGGCGATGCTGATGACCACACCCGCCGGAGCCGGTACCCCGCAGCTCGCGGACGTCCTGCGGGCCCTGACCGACCACCACGACGCGCTGCGGCTCCGGTTGGCGGACCGCCCCGACGGGGGATGGTCACCCGAGGTGGCGACGGTGGGAACGGTACGGGCCGCGCAGCGAGTGCGCCGTATCGAGACCACGGACGGCCAACCCCCGGAAGGCCTGCTGGCCGAGCAGTTCACCGCCGCCCGTGGCCGCCTCGACTCGAGGGCGGGGGTGATGTGGCAGGCGGTGCACTTCGACGCCGGGCCCCGGCATCAGGGGCGACTCCTGCTGGTCATCCACCACCTGGCGGTCGACGGTGTCTCATGGCGCATCCTGCTGCCGGACCTGGCGGCCGCCTGGGCGGCGGTGACGGCGGTGACGGCGGTGGGGGCGGCGGGGGCGGCGGCGGAACGGCCGGTGGAGTGGCAACCGGTCGGCACGTCGTTCCGCCGCTGGGCCGCACTGCTGGCCGCCGAGGCGGACACGGAGGCCCGGGAGGGGGAGCTGCGCCACTGGGAGGAGGTCCTGGCCGATGTACGGCCCGTAGTGGCGGGGCGGACCGGCGGCCGGGGCACCTTCGGGACCGCCGGAAACATGGCGCTGCCCATGCCAGGTGAGGACACCGAGCCATTGCTGACCCGAGTGCCCGGGGCGTTCCACGCCGGTGTGCACGATGTGCTGCTCGCCGCGTTCGCCGTGGCCCTCGACACGTGGCGGGAGCGCCATGGCCTGGGCGCCGCCGGCGGGCCCGTGGTGGTGGACGTGGAAGGACACGGCCGGTCACACCCCCTGGCCGAGGAGGTGGACCTCTCGCGCACCGTCGGATGGTTCACCGCCCTCTATCCCGTCCGGCTGGAACCGGGCCGCGTGGACCAGGAGGAGATCCGCCGTGGCGGTCCCGCGCTCGGCCGTGCGGTCAAGCGCGTCAAGGAGCAGCTGCGGGCCCTCCCCGGCCAGGGACTCGGCTACGGGCTTCTGCGCTATCTCAACCCCCGCACCCGTCCCCGCCTCGCCGCGCTCCCGACCCCCGATATCCGGTTCAACTACCTCGGCCGTATCGCCGCACCGCGCGGCGGGGCACCGTGGACACCCGCCGGGGACGGTGCGAGTGGGCTGCTCATGGCGGGCGCGGACGCCGACGCCCCGCTGCCCTACGCCCTGGAGCTGAACGCCGTCACGTACGACGGCCCCGACGGCCCGCGCCTGGTGGCGCACTGGTCCTGGGCCCGTGGGCTGCTCACCGAGGAGGAGGTGAGCGACCTCGCACAGACC
Organism: Streptomyces sp. 5-10; assembly: GCF_014712245.1. Taxonomy (NCBI): domain Bacteria; kingdom Bacillati; phylum Actinomycetota; class Actinomycetes; order Kitasatosporales; family Streptomycetaceae; genus Streptomyces; species Streptomyces sp. 5-10. The sequence continues at coordinate 1,508 of NZ_JACVYG010000165.1, read as the reverse complement.
TGGTTCACCGTGTTGAAGGCCATCACGGCGCATGCCGAACGCCCGGACGCCGGCGGCCGCACACCCTCCGACCTCCCCCTGGTGAACCTCAACCAGGACCAGATCGACCGTCTCGAGGCAGCGTGGAGGAAGAAGCGATGACACAGTCAGGACTGCTCGACGTCTTGCCGCTGTCGCCCTTGCAGGAAGGGCTGCTCTTCCACGCCGTGCATGATGTCCACGCCGTGCATGATGTCCACGGCGTCCACGGCGTGCATGACGGGAGCGGTGGCGACGGGTACACCGTCCAGATCGTCCTCCGGCTGGAGGGGCACCTGCGCCCGGCCGTGCTCCGGGCGGCGGCCGAAACGCTCCTGGACCGCCACCAGAACCTCCGCGCCGCCTTCCTGCACGAGGGGATGGACCAGCCCATCCAGGTCATCCCCCGCGAGATCGAACTGCCGTGGGAGGAGATCGACCTCACCGACACCGCAGAGGCCGGAGCTGAAGCCGAAGCCGAGCGCCACGCCGCGTGCGAGCGCGTGCTCGACGAGGAGCGAAACCATCGGTTCGACCCCACCGAACCCCCGCTGATCCGCTTCACCCTGATCCGTATCGGCACCGACCGTCACGTACTGGCGCTCACCAACCACCACATCCTGCTCGACGGCTGGTCTTATCCGGTCCTGCTCCGCGAACTGTTCGAGCTCTACGCCCGCGGAGGCGACGACAGCCATCTGCCGCCGGTGACCCCCTACCGGGACTACCTCGCCTGGCTCGGGGCGCGGGACCGGGAAACGGCGGAGGAAGGGTGGCGGCAGGCCCTGGCCGGGCTCGAGGAACCCACCCTGCTGGCCCCGGCCGCCAACCCGGCACGCCCGGCCCGGCGGGACCGGGTAGCACGGGAGCTCCCCGGTGACCTCACCGACCGGCTGGACGGCTGGGCACGCGACCACGGGCTGACCCTCGGCACCGTCATCCAGGGCGCCTGGGCCATCATGCTGCACCGCCTGACCGGCCGCGACGACGTGGTCTTCGGCATCACCACGGCCGGGAGGCCACCGGAGCTCCCGGGCGTCGAGAGCATGGTCGGACTGTTCATCAACACCGTGCCGGTGCGGATCACACTCGACCAGGACGAGACCCTGGCCACGCTGCTCGCCCGGGTGCAGAAGGAGCACGTCCGTCTCCTGGACCGCCAGTACACCGGCCTCACCGAGGTGTGCCAACTGGCCGGACACCCACAGCTCTTCGACTCGCTCGTCGTCGTGGAGAACTACCCCATGGACCCGGACGCCGTCTGCCCCCCGGACACCGGCCTCCGGGTGACCGACATCAGCGGCCACGACGGCACCCACTACCCGCTCAACCTGGTCGTCTTCCCCGGCGAGACCCTACGTCTTCGACTGGACTACCGCGCTGATGTGTTCGACCGCGTCACGGTCGAGAGCGTGCTGCGGCGTCTGTCCGCCTTGTTGGAGGCGGTGGTGGTGGATGTGGGTGGGTGTGTGGGTGGGGTGGAGTTGGTG
>NZ_JACVYG010000164.1:0-3395 GCF_014712245.1 Streptomyces sp. 5-10 | reverse complement strand
TGCACCCGGCCCTCCTCGACGCCGCCCTGCATATGGCCGGGGTGGGGCTGGACGACGAGGAGACGGGCCCCGCGCGTCTGCCGTTCGCCTGGACAGGCGTCTCCCTGTACGCCACGGGTGCGACAGCGCTGCGGGTGCGCCTGTCGCCGTCGGGCGCCGAGGCGATCTCGGTGCTGGTGGCGGACACCGACGGAGTGCCGGTGGCTTCGGTCGACTCGCTCGTGGGGCGACCGCTGGCGGCCGACCAGCTCACCGCGTCCCCGCGGGTGACCAGGGACTCGCTGTTCACCGTGGAGTGGGACCGTGTGCCCGCAGAAGGCACGCCGGGAGCGGCATCTCAGGCTCAGTGGGCGATAGTCGGATCGGACGATCTCGGCCTCACCGCCGCCTTGGAGGCGGCAGGGCAGGAGGTAGTGAGCAGCCCGGAGCTGGGCGGCCTGGCAGGCTCCCCGGATGTCGTCCTCGTGCCATGTGCGTCCGAGTCGGACTCGGGTGCACAGGATCTTCCATCCGCCACGCGCCGCCTCGCGCACCGCGCTCTGGGTGTGGTGCGGGAGTGGTTGGCTGAGGAGCGGTTTGCCGGTTCGCGGTTGGTGGTGGTGACGCGGGGTGCGGTGGCGGCCGTGCCGGGTGAGGATGTGCTGGATGTGGCGGCGGCTGCGGTGTGGGGTTTGGTGCGGTCGGCTCAGGCTGAGCATCCGGATCGGTTCGTCCTGGTGGACGTGGATGACGTAGCGGTGTCGGCCGACGTGCTTCGGGCGGTGCTGTCGTGTGCGGAGCCTCAGGTGGCCGTGCGTTCCGGGGAGGCTCTGGCGCCTCGGCTGGCGTGTGCCGTTGTTCCTGCGGTTTCTGCTGGGGGAGTTGGGTCGGGGTTTGCGTGGGATGCTGAGGGCACGGTGCTGGTGACCGGTGCCACCGGCACGTTGGGTGGTTTGGTGGCGCGGCATTTGGTGGCCGAGCGGGGGGTGCGGCATCTGGTGCTGGTCTCTCGGCGGGGGCGGGAGGCCGCTGGTGCGGTGGAGTTGGAGGCCGAGCTGGGGGAGCTGGGTGCGTCGGTGACGGTGGCGGCCTGCGACGTCGCCGACCGTGAGGCTTTGGCGGGGGTGCTGGCGGGTATTCCGGCGGATCGTCCGTTGCGTGGTGTGGTGCACGCGGCCGGTGTGCTGGACGACGGTGTGGTGGAGTCGTTGACGCCGGAGCGTATCGATGCGGTGTTGCGGCCGAAGGTCGATGCGGCGGTGCATCTGGATGAGTTGACGCGGGATCTGGATCTGTCGGCGTTTGTGATGTTCTCGTCTGCCGCTGCCACTTTTGGTGCGGCGGGGCAGGGAAACTATGCGGCGGCGAACATGTTCCTGGACGCTCTGGCGGCGCGCCGGCGGGCGCGTGGGCTTGCGGGGGCGTCGCTGGCCTGGGGCTTCTGGGCCGAACGCAGCGATATGACCGGCCACCTCGCCGACGCCGACGTCGCCCGGATGGAGCGCGGCGGCGTCATCCCGCTGTCGTCGGACGAGGGTCTTGCGCTCCTCGACGCGGCGAGCGCCATGGACCAGCCGCTGCTGGTTCCCGTGCGGATCGCCCCGGCAGCGCTCCGTGGTGGTGCCGGAGCCGTACCGCCGTTGCTCCGGCGTCTGGTGCGTACCCCCTCGCGGAGGGCCCTTGCGGACGCCGCGGCGGGCATGGACACAGCCCCGCACGGTGACCTCGTCCGGCTCGCCGGGCTCTCGGAGGACGAGCGGGAGCAGACGTTGCTGGATCTCGTGCGTGGCGGGGTCGGCGCGGTGCTCGGCTACTCCGAGGTGGAGCAGATCGAGCCGGAGCGTGCGTTCAAGGAGCTCGGGTTCGACTCGCTGACGGCCGTAGAGCTGCGCAATCGGCTGAACACGGCCACCGGTTTGCGCCTGCCCGCCACCCTCGTCTTCGACTACCCCTCACCCCAGGCGCTCGCCCGCTACCTCCGTGATGAGCTGCTCGGCAGGAGTGGCGAGGTAGCTGCCGACGCAGGGCATCGCGTGTCGGTGGCCGCCTCCCAGGACGAGCCGATCGCCATCGTGGGCATGAGCTGCCGCTTCCCCGGTGGAGTGAAGTCCCCCGAGGATCTGTGGCGGCTTCTCGCCCGCGGCGGAGACGCCATCTCCGCCTTTCCGGACGATCGCGGCTGGGACCTGGAGGGTCTGTATCACCCGGACCCCGATCACCGGGGCACGGCGTATGCGCGCGAGGGTGGCTTCCTGTACGACGCCGGTGATTTCGATCCGGAGTTCTTCGGTATTTCGCCACGCGAGGCGCTGGCGATGGATCCGCAGCAGCGGTTGCTGCTGGAGGCGTCGTGGGAGGCGCTGGAGCGGGCCGGTATCGACCCGGCGACGGTGCGCGGCAGCCAGACCGGCGTCTTCGCCGGCATCATGCACCACGACTACGGCTCGGCCACGGTGCCGGAAGGAGTCGAGGGCTACATCGGCAACGGCACCGCCGGCAGCATCGCCTCGGGCCGCGTCTCCTACACCTTCGGCTTCGAAGGGCCCGCGGTGACGGTGGACACCGCTTGCTCGTCGTCGCTGGTGGCACTGCATCTCGCGGCCCAGTCGCTGCGCCAGGGGGAGTGCTCGCTCGCGCTCGCCGGTGGCGTGACCGTGATGTCGACCCCCGCCCTGTTCGTGGAGTTCAGCCGCCAGCGGGGGCTGTCGGCCGACGGTCGCTGCAAGGCGTTCGCGGGGGCCGCGGACGGTACGGGGTTCTCCGAGGGCGTCGGCGTGCTGCTGCTGGAACGCCTCTCGGACGCACGGCGCAACGGCCACCGGGTGCTCGCCGTCGTCCGCGGGTCCGCCGTCAACCAGGACGGCGCGTCCAACGGACTGACGGCTCCCAACGGCCCGTCGCAGCAGCGGGTCATCAGGGCCGCGCTGGCAAGCGCTGGGCTGTCGGCCGCTGACGTGGACGCGGTCGAAGCACACGGTACGGGCACGACACTCGGCGATCCCATCGAGGCACAGGCGCTGCTGTCGACCTACGGGCGCGAGCGGGGTATCGAGGAGCGGCCGTTGTGGCTCGGCTCGATCAAGTCGAACATCGGCCACACGCAGGCGGCTGCCGGTGTGGCGGGCGTGATGAAGATGGTGCTGGCGATGCGGCACGGTGTGCTGCCGAAGTCGCTGCATGTCGATGAGCCGTCGCCGCATGTGGACTGGTCCGAGGGCGCGGTGCGGTTGCTCACGGACGCGACGGAGTGGCCGGATACGGGGCGCCCGAGGCGTGCGGGCGTCTCCTCCTTCGGCGCCAGCGGGACCAATGCGCATGTGATCGTTGAGCAGGCCCCCGAGGAACGGCGTGTCGCCGCGCCGGTGAGCGACGGATTGGCCGTGCTGGTGCCGTGGGTGGTGTCGGCGAAGTCCGAG
>NZ_JACVYG010000163.1:0-3551 GCF_014712245.1 Streptomyces sp. 5-10 | reverse complement strand
GAGGATCCATCGTCAACGCCTCATTCGGACTGATACCAAAGAACCCGGGATCGAACTCCCCCGCCCCATACAAAAACCCACCCTGATCCACATAACTCGAATCAGGACGCCCCCCCGTCACATCCACCAAAGAACCCAGATCCCAACCACGATCCCCCGGAAAACCCGAAACCACATCACGCCCCTCCGCCACCACACCCCACAAATCCTCCGGAGACCCCACCCCACCCGGATACCGACACGCCATCCCGATGATCGCGATCGGCTCGTGCCGCACCGCGGTGAGCCTGCGGTTCTGGGCGCGGAGCTCCTCGGCCTCCTTCAAAGAGGCGCGCAGCGCGGCGACCAGCTTCTGGTTGGACTCAGTCATCGGGTGCCTCACCTCTCCGCGGCGGTGTCGCCGGAGCCCTTGAGCGCCAAGTTGATCAACTCATCGGTGTCCATCGAGTCGATCGAGGCGTCCTCGCCCGGTTCGGCGGCCGCACCGTCCGCCAGCGCGAGCAGCCCGTCGATCAGGCCGGCGGCGCGCAGGCGGGCGAGCGGGATCGTCCGGAGGGCCTCCCGGATCGACTGCTCCTCGGGGTCGCCGCCCACCGCGTCCTCGTCCGGCACCAGTTCCTGGAGCAGGTGGGCCGCGAGGTCACGGGCGTTCGTGTACTCGAAGACGAGCGTCGCCGGCAGCCGCAGCCCGGTGGCCTCGCCGACGCGGTTGCGGAACTCGACGGCGCTGAGCGAGTCGAAGCCCAGCTCGCTGAAGGCGCGGTCCGGCTCGACGGCGTCGGCTCCGGGGTGCCCGAGGATCTCGGCGGCGCTGCCGCGGACGAGGCCGAGCACCTCGTTCCGCCGTTCGGCCGGGGACAGCGCCGCGAGCCGCCGACGGTAGGCGGCGGGTGTCGCGCCCGCCCGCGCGGCCCCGGCGGCGGACCGGCCATGGACGCGGACCAGCCCGCTGAACATCGGCGGCAGCTGATCGGCGGACCCGCGCGCCGACCCGAGGCCGAGCCGGATCGGAATGACCACGGTCTCGTCGATCCCGGTCGCGGCGTCGAAGAGCGCAAGTCCGTCCTCCGCTCGCAGCGGCAGGACACCGCTGCGGCTCATCCGCTGCCGGTCGGCCGCGGAGAGGCCGCCCGCGATGCCGCCCCCGGTGTCCCAGAGCCCCCAGGCGAGCGACTGCGCGGGGAGCCCGCCGGCGCGACGGTGCGCGGCCAACGCGTCCAGGAACGCGTTCGCCGCCGCGTAGTTGCCCTGACCCGACGCGCCCAGCACGCCGGCACCCGATGAGAAGAGCACGAACGCCGACAGGTCCAGGTCCCGGGTGAGGTCGTGAAGGTTCAGTGCCGCGTCCACCTTGGGGGCGAAGACGGTGTCGAGGCGTTCCGGCGTGAGCGAACCGATCACGCCGTCGTCCAGCACGCCCGCCGCGTGAACGACGCCCCGCAGCGGGAACTCCGGCGGGATCGCGGACAGCAGGGCGGCCACGGCGTCCCGGTCGGCCACGTCGCACGCGGCGATCGACACCTCGGCGCCCAACCCGGCCAGCTCGTCCCGGAGTTCGGGTGCGCCCGCCGCCTCCATGCCCCGGCGGCTGGTGAGGACCAGGCGGCGGACACCGTGGACGGCCACCAAATGCCGCGCCACCAGTGCGCCGAGCGCACCCGTGCCACCGGTCACCAGGACCGTCCCCGAGTCGTCGAACACCTGCTTCCGGTCGCCGGCCGGCTGCTCGGCCGCCACTCGCGCCAGGCGGGCGGCGCTCACGGCACCGTCGCGCACGACCACCTGCGGCTCGTCGGAGGTGACCACCAGAGGCAGATCGTCGGGGAAGGCGTCGGCGATCGTTATGCGGGCGCCGGGGTTCTCCGCCTGAGCCGAACGCGTCAGTCCCCACACCGCGGCGGCGCCAGGGTCCGTGACGTCCTCACCGCCGACGGACACCGCCCCGCGTGTCAGCACCACGAGCCGCGACCCCGCGAACCGATCGTCCGCGAACCAGGACTGGAGGACCTCCAGTACGCGACCGGCCTGCGTCCGGGCATCGCCGCCGCCGACCGTCAGCACGACCACATCGGGCGCGGGTCCGGCCTGGACGTCCTCCCAGTACCGCCAGTCGAGGGGGGCCCGGTCCGAGACCGGGACGGGGAGCCATTCGAGGCGGAACAGCGAGTCATGGAGAGCGGGTCCCGATGCCGCGGGGACCCCGTCCGGAACGGGCCGTGTCACGAACGACGCGGCCGAAAGCACCGGAGCGCCCGTGGCGTCGGCCACATGCAGGCTCAGCCCGTCCGATCCGGTTGGGGAGAGCCTGACGCGTCCGCTCACCGCCCCCACCGCGTAGAGCGTCACCTGGGACCAGGAAAACGGCAGCGCCGCCTCCGCACCGGCCTGGCCGTCCCGCAGCGCGGCCGGATGCAGGCACATGTCCAGCAGCGCCGGGTGCAGCCCGAACCGGTCGGCGTCCTCCCGGCCCTCGTGGGAAAGCTCGACCTCCGCGAAGAGGTCCGCGCCGTCCCGCCAGGCCGCGCGCAGACCTTGGAACGCCCGCCCGTAGTCCAGCCCGGCCGCGGCCATCCCCTCGTAGAAGCCGTCCAGAACCACCGGCTCCGCGCCAGGGGGCGGCCACACGTCCAGGTCGAAGGACGACATCTCCGGCGCGGCGGAGCTCAGGACGCCCGAAGCGTGACGCGTCCACGGCCCTTCCCAGCCCTCGGGGCGGGAGTGCACGGCGACCCGGCTGCGGCCATCGCCGTCCTCCGCCGCCACGACTACCTGGAGCTGGATCGCGCCCCGGTCGGGGACGGCTAGCGGCGCCTCCAGGACGAGTTCCTCGACGACCTCGCAGCCAACCTGCTCACCGGCCCGCAACGCCAGCCCGACGAACGCGGTCCCCGGCAGGATGACGGTGCCGCGGACGGCGTGGTCGGCAAGCCAGGGCTGATCGGCGAGCGAGATCCGTCCCGCGAGGACGGCACCACCGGAATCCACGAGCGGAACCACCGCACCGAGGAGGGGATGCTCGGCGGAGCCGAGCCCCATCGCCGCCGGGTCCGCACTCGACCGGCCGTTCGGCAACCAGAACCGCTGATGCTGGAAGGCGTAGGTGGGGAGGTCGATGCGGCGGGCGCCGGTTCCGGTGAAGAACTTCTCCCAGTCGACGGTGACGCCGTTGGTGTGGAGGCGGGCGAGTGCGGTGATGAGGGTGGTCGTTTCGTCGCGGTCGCGGCGGGAGCCGGGAATCACCGTCGCGTCGTCGACGGTGTGCTCGACCATGAGGGTGAGCGCCGCGTCCGGGCCGACCTCGAGGAATGTGCCGACGCCTGCTTCCGCCAGGTGTGTGATCGCGTCGGCGAACCGCACCGGCCTGCGGATCTGGTTCGCCCAGTACTGGACGTCGGCTTCGGTCAGCTGCTCCCCGGTCACGGTGGAGATCACCGGGATCCGCGGCGGCTCGAAGGTGATGCCGTCCACCGCGCGGGCGAAGTCGTCCAGCATGGGTTCCATGAGCGCGGAGTGGAAGGCATGCGACACCGCGAGCCCGCGCGTCTTCCAGC
>NZ_JACVYG010000162.1:0-3566 GCF_014712245.1 Streptomyces sp. 5-10 | reverse complement strand
CCTACGCCTTCCAACACCAGCACTACTGGCTGTCGTCCGCCTCCTCCTCCGCCCCGGAGCCCACCGAGGCGGCTCAGGTCGACAGGGAGTTCTGGGAGGCGGTGGAGCGCGAGGACCTGGAAGCCCTGGCGGCGACCATCGACTCACCGGCGGATCAGCAGCCCATGCTGGGCGCTGTTCTCCCCACGCTGTCCGCCTGGCGGCGGCAGCACCGGGAGCGTTCGGTCATCAATTCCTGGCGGTATCGGACCACTTGGCAGCGCCTTTCCGCCCCCTCCACGCGTCCGGACCTCTCCGGCACCTGGCTGCTGATCATCCCCGCCGGTCAGTCCGACCACCCCGCCGTGGCCACCGCCGCGCAGGCCCTGACCAGCCACGGCGCCACCTCACTCCGCCATGTGCTCGACACCCGTACCGTCGATCGTGACGCCCTGACTGACGAACTCACCCGTATGGCCACGGAGGGTGAACCCACCGGAGTGCTGAGCCTGCTCGCCCTCGACGAGGAGCCGCACCCCGAATACCCCGCCGTGCCCTCCGGGCTGGCCGCGACCACCGTGCTCGTCCAGTCCCTCGGCGACGCCGAGATCCCGGCGCCCCTGTGGTGCCTCACGCAGGGCGCCGTCGCCACCGGTCCCGGCGACCCGCTCCCCAGCCCGCGGCAGGCGCAGACCTGGGGCCTGGGCCGCGCCGCGGCCCTGGAACACCCGCGCCGCTGGGGCGGTCTGATCGACCTCCCGACCGTCGTCGACCACCACACCGCCGACCGTCTGGCCGCCCTGCTCGCCCCCGGTGGGCCGGAGGACCAGAGCGCCATCCGCGCCACCGGCAGCTACGCCCGACGCCTCCGTAGGGCCGGTACGCCCACCACTGCACCCAGGACCTGGCAGCCCACCGGCACCACGCTCATCACCGGCGGAACCGGTGGCCTCGGCGCCCATGTCGCCCGATGGCTCGCCCGCCACGGCGCACCCCATCTCCACCTCGTCAGCCGCTCAGGACCCGACGCCCCCGGGGTCACCCAACTTGCCGAAGAACTCATCGACTTGGGCACGACGGTCACCTTCACCGCCTGCGACGCCTCCGACCGGGCCGCACTCCAACATCTCCTCGACACCATCCCCGCCGAACACCCCCTCACCACCGTCATCCACGCCGCCGGCACGTCGGACACCGAGCTCATCGCCGATCTGGGGCCGGAGCGGCTGCAGCATGTGCTCGGGCCCAAGGCCCTGGCCGCCGCCCATCTGCATGAGCTGACCCAGGGGCTCGACCTCAGCGCCTTCGTCCTCTTCTCGTCCGGCGCGGCCGCGTGGGGCGGCAGCCGGCAAGGCGCCTACGCCGCCGCGAACACCTATCTCGACGCCCTCGCCGAGCACCGCCGCGCCCGGGGACTCCCCGCCACCAGCCTCGCCTGGGGCCCCTGGGGCGACGCGGGCATGGCCGCCGACGAGACCGCGCTCACGTTCTACGGGCGGCGTGGCCTGTCTCCGCTCAGCCCCGAACTGGCCGTGGCATCGCTCCAGCACGCCCTGGACCACCGGGACACCACGGTCACCGTGGCGGACATCGACTGGGACAAGTTCCCGACGGCGTTCACCGCGCAGCGCCCCAGCCCGCTGCTCGACGACCTGGTCACGGCCGCCGAGAATCCCACCGAGCGAACCGCCGGCACGTCCGTTGCCTCCTCGCTCCAGCAGCGGCTCTCCGCCGCCACCCCCGAGCAGCAGCACCAGCTCCTCCTCGAGCGGATCCAGTCCCTCGCGGCCGCGATCCTGGGGCATTCCGGGCCGGAGGCCATTCCGCCCGGCCAGCCGTTCCAGGAGCTCGGGTTCGACTCCCTGACCGCCGTGGAGCTGCGCAACCAGCTCGCCACCACCACCGGAATCGACCTCGCGCCCGCGCTCGTCTTCGACCACCCCACGCCCAACGCCCTCGCCACCTATCTGCGCGCCGAACTCACGGGCCAGCAGCCGGCCGTCGCCGCTCACACCCCCACCACGGCCGCCCAGGACGAGCCGATCGCGATCGTCGGCATGGCCTGCCGCTACCCCGGGGACGCACACTCCCCGAAGGAGCTGTGGGACCTGGTCACGGCCCACCGCGATGCCATCGCGGAGATGCCCACCGACCGCAACTGGGACCTGAACGCGCTCTACGACCCCGATCCCGACCGCCCGGGGACGAGCTACGTCCGGGAGGGCGGATTCCTCTACGAGGCGGCCGGGTTCGACGCGGCGTTCTTCGGCATCAGCCCGCGCGAGGCGGTCGCCATGGACCCCCAGCAGCGGCTGCTCCTGGAAACCGCCTGGGAGACCTTCGAGAGCGCGGGCCTGGACCGGGACACGCTCGCGGGCAGCAACACCGGCGTCTTCGCCGGGGTGACATCGCAGGACTACATCTCCCTCACCGGCGATACGGCGAGCGACGTCGAAGGCTATGTCGCCACGGGCAATATCGGCAGTGTGGTGTCCGGCCGGGTGGCCTACTCCTTCGGCCTCGAAGGCCCGGCGGTCACGGTGGACACGGCGTGCTCGTCCTCGCTGGTGGCCATGNACGGTGGACACGGCGTGCTCGTCCTCGCTGGTGGCCATGCATCTGGCGGCCCAGGCGCTGCGGCAGGGCGAGTGCACGATGGCCCTGGCCGGCGGGGTGACGGTGATGGCCACCCCGGGCGCGTTCATCGAGTTCTCCCGCCAGCGCGGTCTGGCGCCCGATGCGCGGTGCAAACCGTTCGCGGCCGCGGCGGACGGCATGGTGTGGGGCGAGGGCGTCGGTCTCGTCCTCCTGGAACGGCTGTCGGACGCGCGCCGCAACGGCCACCGGGTACTGGCCGTCGTCCGTGGCTCCGCCGTCAACCAGGACGGCACCAGCAACGGCCTCACCGCGCCGAACGGGCCCTCGCAACAGCGGGTGATCCGGCAGGCGCTCGCCAACGCACGGCTGTCGCCGTCCGAGGTGGACGCCGTCGAGGCACATGGCACCGGGACCACCCTCGGCGACCCGATCGAGGCGCAGGCGCTGCTGGCCACGTACGGGCAGGACAGGCCGGAGGACCAGCCGCTGTGGCTCGGTTCCCTCAAGTCCAACATCGGCCACACCCAGGCGGCCGCCGGAGTGGCCGGGGTCATCAAGATGGTGATGGCGATGCGCCACGGGGTGCTGCCCGCCTCACTGCACATCGACGAACCGACCCCGAATGTCGACTGGAGCGCGGGCGACCTGCGCCTGCTCACCGAGCCCGTCCCATGGCCCCAGGGCGAACGGCCCCGCCGGGCGGGGATCTCCTCCTTCGGCATCTCCGGTACGAACGCCCATCTCATCCTTGAGCAGGCCCCCGAGCCGATCGAGCCCGCTCCCGTGTCGGACGTCGCCGGTGTGGTGCCCTGGGTGATCTCCGCGCAGAGCGACGTGGCGCTACGGGGCCAGGCACGGGCCCTGACCGGGCACATCATCGGCGAGCCCGGGGTGAGTGCCGCGGAGGTGGGCTGGTCCCTGCTGCGCTCCAGGACCCTCTTCGACCACCGCGCCGTGGTCATCGGCCAGGACCGCGAAGAGCTGGTAGC